>NZ_JAMYNR010000007.1:0-288711 GCF_040319155.1 Mesorhizobium sp. M0954
CCGATGGCGATGCCGATTTCGATCAGCCAGACGCCGAGCAGGGTAAAGTCGTTGCGGCCGCCATCGCCCCAAGGCGGGCCGTTGTCGGTGGCGATACGAAAGGGCAGGCCATAGCGGCGGAAGGCCGTGATCAGGCGCGTTTTCACGGTTTCGGTGGTCTGGTCGGAGCAGGCCGACAGCACGATCGAGAACCGCGAATGGTCGTCGAGCACGGTCAGCGGATGCAGGCGCCCGGCGCGCAACGGCACATGACCCTTGAAGTCCATCTGCCACAGATCGTTGGGCGCTTCGTGCTCGAAGCGGATGAAGGGCTTTGCCCCGCCGCCCAGCGCCCCGAGCTCGACGCCGTTGCGACGCAAGATGCCGGTCACCGTCGAGGGCGACGGACAGCCAATCCCCTGGCGCGCCAGGACCCGGGCGATCTTGCGCCCGCCCCAGGCCGGATGTGCCGCCCGCACCGAAAGCGCCGCTGCTTCGACCTCCCAGGCGCTGCGCCTGGGACTCGAGAGCGGTTGGCGCGAACGCTCCAAAAGCCCGGCCTCGCCCTCCGTCCGATAGCGCGCGATCAACTTGTGAGCCACGGTCCGACCGATCCCAAAGCGCCGGCACAACGCGCTCACATTCGCTCCCGGCGCGCTCGCCAACCTGACAAATTCCAGCTTCTGTTTCATCGCGCTCGTGTCCTCGAATGGCATCCCGAACCTCCCGGCGCAAAGCGCGCCAAACTGTTCGCGATGTCCTCGCACACCTGTTCGCGATGTCTCCGGTCCAAACAGGGGGGAGATCGGATGTCATCGCGACCTTCGCAAACCTTCGACTGTGAAGAGTGAGTGCAGTGCCGAAGCTGCCAATCTCCCTCCTTGAGGGGGAGATGGCCGGCAGGCCAGAGGGGGTGCCGTCGCGCCGGCGGTGGAGGGCGCCACTCCTCAACTCCCCGGCGGGCTCACCGGCTCCAGCGTCTTCGGCGGCGTCAACCGGCCATGGCCAGACACGGCATTGCCGGCGTCCGGCGCCAGCCGCATGAACGACAGCGAGGCTGCCGCCGACACCGCCGCTACGATGAAGAAGGCGGTGTGGAAGTCGCTCAGCGTCAGCGGGCCGCCATGGATCTTGGTCGACACTTCCAGGATGCCGCCGGCCAGCGCCACGCCGAGTGCGATCGCCAACTGCTGGAACACCGCGGTGATCGGCGTCGCCTTGCTGGTGTCGGCGGCCGAAATCTCGGCATAGGCAAGCGCATTGATGCCGGTGAAGAACATCGAGCGGATGAAGCCCCCGGCGAGCAGCATGGCGAGGATCAGCCCGTAGGGCGTGTCGGGTGTGAACAGGCCGTTGATGGCGATGGACGCGGCAGCGATGAGCGAGCCTGAAATCAGCACCCGCCGGAAGCCGGCGACCCTGAAGATCAGCGCGGTGACGAATTTCATGCCTATGGCGCCGATCGCCGAGACGAAGGTGATCATGCCGGACTGGAACGGCGTCAGCCCGAAACCGATCTGGAACATCAGCGGCAACAGGAAAGGTACGGCACCAATGCCGATGCGGAACAGTCCGCCGCCGAGCACCGACGAGCGGAACACCCGATTGCGAAACAGCTCGAGCGCCAGCAGCGGATTCTTGGCGCGGCGCGCGTGCAGCAGGTAAAGCACCGCCGATGCCAGCCCGACGACAACGGTGATAAAGCCGGCGACTGGCGGCAGAGCCGGCAGGCTGACCACCGACAGGCCGAACACGATGCCCGATGCCGCCAGCCCGCTCAGCACGAAACCGATGAGATCGAGCGGCGGCGTCTGCGCGGCGTCGGTCTTCGGCAGGAAACGCGTGGCCAGCCAGATGCCGATCAGCCCGATCGGCACATTGATCAGAAAAATCCAGTGCCAGGAAAAATAGGTCGTGATGAAGCCGCCGACCGGCGGGCCGACCAGGGGGCCGACCAGAGCCGGGACAGTCAGCCACGACATGGCGGCGACGAGCTCGCTTTTCGGCGTCGCGCGTACCAGCACCAGCCGTCCGACCGGCGTCATCATGGCGCCGCCAATGCCTTGCAGGAAACGTGACACTACGAAAGCCGGCAGCGAATTGGAAATGGCGCACGCGACTGAACCGACGATGAACACGGCGATCGCGGCACGGAAGACATTCTTGGCGCCGAAGCGGTCGGCCATCCAGCCGCTGATCGGAATGAAAATCGCCAGCGATACAAGATAGGCGGTCAGCGCCAGCTTGAGCGCGATCGGGCTGGTGTGGATGTCGATGGCGATCGCCGGCAACGATGTCGCAATGACGGTCGAATCCATGTTTTCCATGAATAGAGCGACCGCCAGGATAAGCGGAATGGTGCGGTTCACGATGGATCCGGCCTTGAAATGTGCGTCGCGATTGCTTGCCGGCCCTGGGGGCCAAACCGACAGGTAGGGCGGTTATCATGGCTTGGCCCGGATGTCGCATTAATTTGCTGTCACGTTTGTGCGACCGCAAGTCTCGCAGCCCCTGGGGCAAAATGCAGCTTCGCCACTACACAACCATCGGCTTTTCAACGGCCACGGGACGTGTTACGAGCCAGCGCCAATCCTGAAAGGGAAGAAGACGAGTCGGCGCTGTCCATCCAGGGCGAGCGCCTTTCCTGCATTCCGAGGGCTGGCCATGGCAAAAATCATCGAGACGTCCACCGGCGCATTGGCGCTGACCTTTGACGACGTGCTGCTGCAGCCGGGCCATTCCGAGGTCATGCCCGGCGAGACCGACATCCGCACCCGCATCGCCGGCGACATCGACCTCAACGTGCCGATCCTGTCGGCCGCCATGGACACGGTTACCGAGGCGCGGCTCGCCATCGCCATGGCCCAGGCCGGCGGCATCGGTGTCATCCACCGCAATTTCTCGCCGGCCGAACAGGCCGAGCAGGTGCGGCAGGTGAAGAAATTCGAGTCCGGCATGGTGGTCAACCCTGTCACCATCGGTCCCGAGGCGACGCTTGCCGATGCGCTGGGTCTGATGCGCACCTACAGCATTTCGGGCATTCCGGTGGTCGAGAACGGCGGCACCGGCGGCCACACGGTCGGCCGGCTCGTCGGCATCCTGACCAACCGCGACGTCCGCTTCGCCTCCGATCCGGCGCAAAAGGTCTATGAGCTGATGACCCGCGAGAACCTGATCACGGTCAAGGAGAACGTCGATCAGGACGAGGCCAAGCGGCTGCTCCATCAGCACCGCATCGAGAAGCTTGTTGTGGTCGATCGGGACGGCAATTGCGTCGGGCTGATCACGGTCAAGGACATCGAGAAGTCGCAGCTCAACCCGCACGCCACCAAAGATGCGCAGGGGCGCTTGCGCGCCGCCGCCGCCACCAGCGTCGGCGATGACGGTTTCGAACGCGCCGAGCGCCTCATCGACGCCGGCGTCGACCTTCTCGTGATCGACACCGCGCACGGTCATTCGCAGCGCGTTCTGGATGCGGTGACGCGGGCCAAGAAACTGTCCAACTCGGTTCGCATCCTGGCCGGTAACGTCGCCACCGCGGAAGGCACCTTGGCGCTGATCGATGCCGGCGCCGACGCGGTCAAGGTCGGCATCGGACCAGGCTCCATCTGCACCACCCGCATCGTCGCCGGCGTCGGCGTGCCGCAGCTCTCGGCGATCATGTCGGCGGTCGAGACGGCGCAGAAATCCGGCGTTTCGGTCATTGCCGATGGCGGCATCAAATATTCGGGCGATCTCGCCAAGGCACTGGCCGCCGGCGCAAGTGCTGCGATGATCGGCTCGCTGCTGGCCGGCACGGACGAGAGCCCGGGCGAGGTCTATCTGCACCAGGGCCGCTCCTTCAAAGCCTATCGCGGCATGGGCTCGGTCGGCGCGATGGCGCGCGGCTCCGCCGATCGTTATTTCCAGGCCGAGGTGCGCGACACGCTGAAACTGGTCCCGGAAGGCATCGAAGGGCAGGTGCCGTACAAAGGACCTGTGTCTGGCGTGCTGCACCAGCTTGCAGGCGGCCTGAAAGCCGCTATGGGTTATGTCGGTGGCCGCGACCTTGCCGATTTCCGCGAGCGCGCCACTTTTGTGCGGATATCCAATGCCGGACTTCGTGAAAGCCACGCCCATGACGTCACGATTACCCGCGAAAGCCCGAATTATCCTGGCGGAGCCTGACCGTCATGCGTCTTGGCGCAATCTGGCGGCAATGATCCTGCGGCTGTCGCGCCACGCGGCCGCACTCTGTGTCGCCACCGTGGCGGTTTTCATCATCATGACGGCAATGGAGTTCCTCTATTTTCGCCAATTGAGCGGCGGTCTGCCGTCGCTCGACATGCGCTATGCCGGTTTCACCCCGGATGAGGGCATGGCCTGGCTGACGGCACTCGGCCGGCGCGGCAGCGAAATTATTCTCGTCTGGCATTACCTGACCTTCGACCTGCTGTTTCCGGCGCTGCTGTCGCTGACGATGGTCAGCCTGATCCTGGCCACGGGCCGGCGGCTGAAGAATTTCCGTGCACTGCCTGCGCAAACCCAGTCGATATTCGCGGTTGTGCTGGTGCTGCCCTACCTGCTTACCGACTATGCCCAGAATATCGCTGTGGCTCGTCTTTTGTCCGATTTTCTGTCGGCCAATCCGGATTCGCTGTCCTTCGCCTCGGCGCTGATCGTCACCAAATTCGCCCTACTGGCGATACCAGTGACCGTCACTGCGGCTTTCACTCTGATGGCTCAGAAACGGTCTTGAAGGCTGGGTGACAGAGACAGGGGGCATCTTGAACCAGACCGCGATCTTCTGGCCGATGCTGGCGCAGGTGCTGCTGGTCTATATCGTCTACGTCGTTATGGGCCGGCGCCGCCATGGTGCGGTCAGATCGGGCGAAGCCAAGGCCGGCCAGTTCAAGACGCGCTCGACGGAGCCAGGTTCCAGCGTCACCGTCGCCGACAATCTGAGCAACCAGTTCGAACTGCCGGTGCTTTTCTACGTCTTATGCTTGACGCTGCACGTGACCAATGGCGTCAATTATCTGACCTTGGCACTGATGTGGATCTTTGTCGTCTCCCGCTATCTTCACGCATCGGTCCACTTGACCAGCAATCAGCTGATCCTGCGCAGCAGGGCATTCTACCTGGGCGCGGTGGTTCTTGCACTTGGATGGATATGGCTAGCGGTGCATCTGCTCGGCTTGGTCTGAGCAAGCTCAATGCTACAAATCGAACACAGCGATCTTGCGCTTGTCGAACCTGATGGCGAGTTCACCGCGCACCAGCTTGAGCGCGGCCTCGCCGAAGACGGCACGCCGCCAGCCTTGCAATGCCGGCACGTCGGCTTCGTCGCCCTCGGCAGCGATGCGGTCGATGTCGTCACTGGAGGCGAGTACCTTCGATGCGACGCCTTCCTTTTCGGCAACGATCCGCAGCAGCACCTTCAGCAACTCCGCCGCGGCGCTTGACCCCTCCGGCGGCTGGAAGCTCTTCGGCAGCTTCGGCATCTCTTCCCTGGGCAGGGCAAGGGCAGCGTTTACCGCGCCAAGCAGTGCCGTCGCCGTCGACGAGCGCTCCCAGCCCTTCGGCGTGGTACGCAGCTTGCTCAGTGCCGCAGCGTCGCGCGGCGCCTGCTGCGCCACTTCGTAGATAGCATCGTCCTTGAGCACCCGGCCGCGCGGCACGTCGCGCTCGCGCGCTTCGCGTTCGCGCCAGGCGGCCACCGCCTGCACGATCGCCAGTTCCTGCGGCTTGCGCAGCCGCATCTTGAGCCGCTTCCAGGCATCCTCGGGATGCGGATCGTAGGTCTCGCGCGAGGTCAGCACGTCCATCTCCTCGTTCAGCCAGTGGGCGCGGTTTTCCCGCACCAGCTCGGCACTGAGATGCTTGTAGACCTCGATCAGGTGGGTGACGTCGGCGAGCGCGTAGTCGAGCTGCTTTTCGGACAGCGGACGGTGGCGCCAGTCGGTGAAGCGCGAGGACTTGTCGAGCCGCGCTCCGGTGATGCGCTGCACCAGCTGGTCGTAGGAGACGCTGTCGCCGAAGCCGCAGACCATTGCCGCAACCTGGGTGTCGAACACCGGATGCGGCACCAGATCGCCGAGATGCACGATGATTTCGATGTCCTGGCGCGCCGCATGAAAGACTTTGACGATCGCCTCGTTGGACATCAGCCTGAAGAACGGTTTCAGGTCGATGTCGGGCGACAGCGGATCGATCAGCGCGGTCACCCCGGGCGCTGCCATCTGGATCAGGCACAGGATCGGCCAGAAGGTCGTTTCGCGAATGAATTCGGTATCGACGGTGACGAATTCCGCCTTTTCGAAAGCGGCAATAGCGGTCTCGAGTTCTTTCTGGGTGGTGATGACGTGCATCAAATCGCTTTTGGCAAGGGATAGGGTCTCTTTCAATTTCAGCCGCGCGCGCTTTCGTCAAGCGCAAGCACCTCTATCCAGGCTTTGCGGGTTCATCGGGATCGGCATTCCGCTTCGCCAGCCGGGCAAAAACCGTCGAAGTGCGCAACAGCGCCGTAAAACGGCTGCGATGGGTGGCCGGCACGGCGGAGCGCGCCTGCATCCGGTAAAGGATGACGGCCACGAAGATCGCATAGACGGTGGCGCTGAACACGAACAGCGCGCTCGGCCCGAAAAATTGCATCACCGTCGAGGCTGCGAACGGCCCGCCGATGGCGCCGAAGGAATAAAACAGCATCAAGGCAGCGTTGATCAGCACGAACTCGCCCTTGTCGGCGCGGTCGTTGGAATGCGCCGCTGACAACGAATAGAGCGGCATGGCGAAGCAGCCGAAGATGAAGACGAGCAGGAAGTTGAGAAACGGGCTGCCGCCTGCCACGAATGCCAGCGCCAGTGCCGCCACCATCGCACAGCACGTCGTCATCAGCAGCACCGAGCGCCGGTCCCAGCGGTCGGAGAGATAGCCAAGCGGGTATTGGATGATGGCGCCGCCGAAAATGCCGACGCTGACGAAGGTGACGACGTCGGCGACCGACATGCCGATCTGCTCGGCATAGACCGGCGACAGGGTGCGGAAGGCGCTGTTTGTGACGCCGACGGCGATACAGCCGAAGCAGCCGAGCGGCGAGATCCGCCAGACGCGCGCCAAATCGAGCTTGACGTCTTCCGGCGGCGTCGGATTGGAGCGGTCGCCGAGCGAAACCGGCACCAGCGAAACGGTGATCATCATCGACATGATGGCGAAGATGGCAAAGCCGCCGGCGCCAAAGATCGGGATCAGGAACTGGGCGCCCGTCACCGAGCCGATGTCGACCATCCGGTAGATGGCAAGCACCCGCGCCCGGTCGGTGTTGGTGACGCCGGAATTCAGCCAGGCTTCCATGATGGTGAACAGGCCGGCAAAGCAGAACCCGCCGGCAAAGCGCACGGCGCACCACATCACCGGATCGATGACCAGCACCAGAAGCAGCGTTCCCGCCGAGGCGATCGCCGCGAGTGCCGAAAAGGCGCGCACATGGCCGACGGACTTCATGATGCGGGTCACGGCAAGGCAGCCGAGCAGGAAGCCGGCGAAATAGAACGTGCCCATCAGGCCGATCGAGGAAGCGGGAAAACCTTCCTGCGCACCACGCAGCGCAATCAACGTGCTCTGCAGGCCATTGCCGCCGAGCAGGATGCCGGCGGCGATCAGGAGGGGGATCAGCGGGCGGATGGAGGACATGAAGGAAAGCCTGTCGTTGATCCTTCTTGAACCATCGCCTTCGCCAATGCCAGCGGCAATTCCCGGTGGCGTTGGGGCCAGCCGGGGGCCTTAATGCATGTCGCGCAAAAGTGTGCAGCGGTTTTGCGATAACGACATGCATAAAAACAAGAACCTAAAGCGCGTCGCCGAGGCCGATCGAACGCGACACGTTTTAGGTGCATTAACGAGGGGGAACTTGCGCTACCGCGTGGCGCCAGACCCTCCGTGTTGGGAACCAAGGCGTATCTTTGTAGTTCAGTGCTGGTGGGCGAATGCGCGTCTTGTGAGCTGCCGGTGTGCGGAGATGGTGTCAGGCATCGACGTCGTTTCTGCTGCCCGGCCTGAAGCTCCAAAGGGAGGTCCGCCATCATGAAATTTCATTCCGCATTTGCGGCATTTGCCGTGGCCGCAGTTCTGGCGGCCGGGCCGGCGCGGGCTGTCGACCTCGTCATGGTGTCCGGAGATACCGGCAACGGCCAGAGAATCCTTCGCGAGATCCTCGATCAATACGAGAAGACGACCGGCAACAAGGTTAGCGTCGTTCCGCTGCCCCCCTCGGCGACGGACCAGTTTGGCCAATACCGGCTCTGGCTTGCCGCCGGAAGCAGCGACGTCGACGTCTATCAAACGGACATCATCTGGGCCCCCCAGCTTGCAAGGCAGTTCATCGACCTGACCGAAGCGACCAAGGATGTCGTTGGCGCCCATTTCCCATCGATCATCAAATCGCAGACCGTGGACGGCAAGCTCGTCGCCTTGCCGATATTCACCGACGCTCCGGCGCTCTACTACCGCAAGGATCTCCTCGACAAATACGGCGCCAGGGTCCCGGCCAGCTGGGCTGAACTTGCCGATACCGCCAAGCTTGTCATGGATAAGGAGCGCGCGGCCGGCAACAAGGACATGTGGGGTTTCGTTTTCCAGGGCAACGCCTATGAGGGGCTGACCTGCGATGCACTCGAATGGGTGAAGTCGAACGGCGGCGGCCAGATTATCGAGCCGGACGGCACCATCTCCATCAACAATCCGCAAGCAGCTGCGGCGCTGGAAATGGCGAGGAGCTGGGTGGGAACCATCTCACCGCCCGGCGTTCTGGCCTACCAGGAAGAAGAGTCGCGCGGAGTTTGGCAGACCGGCAACGCCGTCTTCATGCGCAACTGGCCCTACGCCTACGCGCTTGGCAACAGCGAAAGCTCCCCCATCAAAGGCAAGTTCGAGGTGACGACGCTGCCGCCGGGGTCTGGTGAGGGCGCGCACCCGGCAGCAACGCTTGGCGGCTGGAATCTCGCGGTTTCCAAATATTCGAAGAACCCGGATGCAGCGATCGAGCTGGTCAAATGGATCGCCTCGCCTCAGATGCAGAAGTACCGCGCCTTGAAGGGGGCATATCTGCCGACCATCCAGGCACTCTATGACGATGCCGACATCGCCAGCGCCCAGCCGGTGATTCCGCGCTGGAAGGAAGTCGTCCACAACGCGGTGCCGCGTCCCTCGGCCCAAGCCAAGAGCCGGTACAATGAGGCATCGAGCGAGTTCTGGACCGCCGTCCACAACACCATTTCCGGCGAGGGCACAGCCGCCGACAACCTTGCCGATCTGGAGTTCTCCTTGACCAGGCTCAAGGGCACCGCCTGGTGACCTCGCCGCGCTCAGGCTCGCTGCTGGCGCGTCAGCGTGTGCGCTCGGCATGGCTGCTGCTTGCTCCGATGCTCATCGTGCTCGCCGCCGTTGCCGGTTGGCCGTTGATGCGCACGATCTATTTCGGCTTCACCGACGCCTCGCTCGCCGACCTCGAAGCCCGCCGCTGGGTTGGCTTCGCCAACTATTTCTCCGTCGTGCAAATGCCGAGCGGCCGCGTCGTCTATGACGGGCTGCTCGCCGATCCGGTCTGGTGGCGCGCCGTCTGGAACACGGTGCGCTTCGCGGTGATTTCGGTGACCTGCGAGACGGTGCTCGGCATGATCGTCGCGCTGGTGCTCAACGCCAGGTTTCGCGGCCGCGGTATCGTGCGCGCCGCGATCCTCATCCCTTGGGCGATCCCGACGATCGTCTCGGCGAAAATGTGGCAGTGGATGCTCAACGACCAGTTCGGCATCATCAACGACGTCCTGCTCAAGCTCGGCCTGATCAGCACCAAGATCGCCTGGACGGCCAGCGCCGACACGGCGATGGTCGCCGTCCTTGTTGTCGACATCTGGAAGGCAACCCCCTTCATGGCGCTTCTCATTCTCGCCGGCCTCCAGATGCTTCCACAAGAAATCTACGAGGTCGCCAAGCTCGACGGCGTCGGCGCGTGGAGAATTTTCTGGAAGATCACTTTGCCGCTCATCCGACCGGCGTTGATGGTGGCCATGATCTTTCGCGGTCTCGATGCCCTGCGCATCTTCGATCTGATCTACGTGCTTACGCCAAACAACATACACACCAAGTCGATGTCGGTGTTTGCCCGCGAGAGCCTGTTTGAGTTCGACAAGTTCGCTTCCGGTTCCGCCGCCTCGACGCTTCTCTTCCTTATCCTCGCTCTGCTGACCATGCTCGTTCTTTGGCTCGGCCGGATAAGACTGGACAAGGACTATTGACCATGGGGGACTATTGATCATGGGGGACTACTGACCATGTGGATCGTCAAGCGCACGGCTTTCTACCTCCTCGTCGCCGTTATCGTCGTCGTCGCGGTGTTCCCGTTCTACTACGCCATCATCACCAGCCTGAAATCGGGGACGGCGCTCTTCCAGATCGACTATTGGCCGAAGACGATTACCTTCAGCAATTACAGGACCGTGTTCACCGAGGGGACCTTCCTGCGCAACCTCGTGAACTCGCTGTTCATCTCGAGCGCCGTTGTCGTCATTTCGCTGTTCCTGGGTGTCACCGCTGCCTATGCGCTGGCGCGCATCCGCTTCCGCGGCCGCTCGGCTCTGCTCCTCATTATCCTGTCCGTTTCGATGTTCCCGCAATTGGCGGTGCTTGCCGGTCTTTTCGAGCTGATCCGCACCTTCGGCCTCTACAATTCGCCGTTCGCGCTGATCTTGTCCTACATGATCTTCACCTTGCCGTTCACCGTCTGGGTGCTCACCGCCTTCGTTCGCGACCTGCCGATCGAACTGGAGGAAGCGGCGATCCTCGATGGCGCCACGCCCTGGATCATCATCAGCCGCGTCTTCCTGCCGCTCATGTGGCCGGCGCTGGCGACCACCGGGCTCCTCGCCTTCATCGGTGCTTGGAACGAGTTCCTGTTCGCCCTGACGTTTACCTCCAGCAACGAGCAGCGAACCGTGCCGGTGGCGATCGCGCTGCTCTCCGGCAGCTCGCAGTTCGAGATCCCGTGGGGCAACATCATGGCCGCATCGGTGATCGTCACCGTGCCGCTCGTCGTCCTCGTTCTCATCTTCCAGCGCAAGATCATTTCCGGTCTCACGGCGGGCGGGGTGAAGGGGTGAGTGCATAGTTGAACTGCGGGCACAGAGCAGCGAACTCAGATTGACGCCTCGAGCATAAATTGATGCCGGTGGGAAGGGGCGGGAAGAACGCGAACTCGACCCGGCTGCCGCTTGCCTTGACAAATGCACCCTCTCATGTGCTTTTCGCGCAAATTTTCAGGCTGGGCCATCATGCCTTGGCCGCAACCCAACATCCGGACTTTAAGAATGACAATGCATCGTTACCGCAGCCATACCTGTGCCCAGTTGAGGAAGGCCGACGTCGGCTCGACCGTTCGCCTGTCGGGCTGGGTGCATCGCGTGCGCGACCATGGCGGCTTGCTGTTCATCGATTTGCGCGACCATTACGGCCTGACCCAGATCGTCGCCGATCCGGATTCGCCTGCCTTCAAGATCGCCGAGACCCTGCGCGGCGAATGGGTTGTGCGCGTCGACGGCGAGGTCAAGGCGCGCCTCGCCGACACCGTGAACCCCAATTTGCCGACCGGCGAGATCGAGATTTTCGCGCGCGAGATCGAGGTACTGTCGGCCGCCAGGGAATTGCCGCTGCCGGTCTTCGGCGAGCCGGATTATCCAGAGGACATCCGCCTCAAATACCGCTTCCTCGACCTGCGCCGCGACACGCTGCACAAGAATATCGTTGCGCGGACGAAAATCATCGCCTCGATGCGCAAGCTGATGGGCGAGGTCGGCTTCACGGAATTCTCGACGCCGATCCTGACCGCCTCGTCGCCGGAAGGGGCGCGCGACTTTCTGGTGCCGTCGCGCATCCACCCCGGCACTTTCTATGCGCTGCCGCAGGCACCGCAGATATATAAGCAGCTGATCATGGTGTCCGGCTTCGACCGCTACTTCCAGATTGCGCCCTGCTTCCGCGACGAGGACCCGCGCGCCGACCGTCTGCCGGGTGAATTCTACCAGCTCGACGTTGAGATGAGCTTCGTCGAGCAGGAGGATGTGTTCACCACCATGGAGCCGGTGATGCGGGGGGTGTTCGAGACCTTTGCCGCCGGCAAGCCGGTGACGGAGAAGTTTCCGCGCATTGCCTATGATGTCGCCATGCGCAAATACGGCACCGACAAGCCGGACCTGCGCAACCCGATCGAGATGCAGGCCGTCTCGGATCATTTTCGCGGCTCTGGCTTCAAGGTATTTGCCAACATCCTTGCCAACGATCCGAAGGCCGAGGTCTGGGCCATTCCGGCCAAGACCGGCGGGTCGCGCGCCTTCTGCGACCGCATGAACTCATGGGCGCAAGGCGAGGGCCAGCCCGGCCTCGGCTACATCTTCTGGCGCAAGGAGGGCGAGAAGCTCGAAGGCGCCGGGCCGCTGGCCAAGAACATCGGCGAGGAGCGCACCGAGGCGATCCGACAACAACTCGGCCTCGCCGATGGCGATGCCGCCTTCTTCGTCGCCGGTGATCCGAAGAAGTTCGTCTCCTTCGCGGGAGCGGCGCGCACCCGCGCCGGCGAGGAGCTCAATCTTGTCGACCGCGACCGCTTCGAATTGTGCTGGATCGTCGACTTCCCGTTCTTCGAATGGAACGAGGAGGAGAAGAAGATCGACTTCGCGCACAATCCTTTCTCGATGCCACAAGGCGGCATCGATGCGCTTAACGGCGAGGATCTGCTCGGCATCAAGGCGTTCCAGTACGACATGGTCTGTAACGGTTTCGAGATCGCCTCCGGCGGCATCCGCAACCATCTGCCCGAAACCATGGTCAAGGCGTTCGAAACCGTCGGGCTGGACCGCGCGACGGTCGAAGAGCGCTTCGGCGGTCTTTATCGCGCCTTCCAGTATGGCGCGCCGCCGCATGGCGGTATGGCGGCCGGCATCGACCGCGTCGTCATGCTTCTGGTCGGCGCCAGAAACCTGCGCGAAGTGACTATGTTCCCGATGAACCAGCAGGCCTACGACCTGTTGATGAGCGCGCCGTCGGAAGCCAGCCCGCAGCAGCTTCGCGAATTGTCGCTGCGGGTGGTGGCGACGAGGAAAGAGGTTTAGAAAACGCTCCGAACCGGTGCTGTTGATTCATAAAAAAGCCCGGCATCGCTGCCGGGCTTTTTGCTTGAAGCCTGTCTCGGTCAGTCTTCGTTTGCCGTAACCGTCACGCCGAGCGTTTTCGGCAGGTCGAGCGGGTTGGACATGGCGCCCGCCATGATCAGCGCGAACGGCACCGCTGCCGGCGGCTCGGCCGAGACCTCGATGCTTTGCGGATCGTCGAGGAACTTGTTGACCGCGGCCGAAACCTGCGCGGTCAGTTCCGGATTGTTGAGCTGCGCCATGCCGAAGGGCACGATCGCCTTGGCCTGGTTGGCGATGTCCTTGCCGGACATGCCTTGCTGCTTGCCGGCATAATCGAGCACCTTTTTGGTCAACGAATCGTCGTCGAAGCGCATCGAGGCGCTGTTGAACGAAAGCTGCTGCAGCAGCCCGAGCATGGCCATGCCTTGCGCCGAATTGTCCGCGCCTTCGGGCTGCGCTGCCATCTTCTTCTGCATCTCCTGCAGTGATTTGATGACGTCCAGCGTGTAGCCGCCGAGATCGAAGGTCATGCCGAGCGTGCCGGCATTGTCGACCGATATTTCGTATTTCGACAAGTCCATCCTGCCGTCGGTAGGCTGCCAGGTGCCTTCCATCTCAAGATTGCCTGTTATGTTCTGGTAGCCGAGTGCGTTGATGACTTCCTTGGACTTCGGATCTTCGACCAGGGTCAGGTCGGCAGCGAATTTTTCCGTAGTGCCGGAAAACGCCATGGCCTTGCCGTCGGCCGGCGGCGTGATTGCGATGGCAAGCCCGTCCATCGAGAAAGCAGTTTTGTCAGCCACTTTGACTGTCATGTTGTCGAGCTCGGCCGATTTGTACATCATCAGCGAGCCCAGCGGACCGGTTGCGCCTTCGGCCGGAACCGTCATGTCGTGGATGACGAAGGGGCTGAGATTGAGCGTGACGCCATCTTCGCTGTGTTCGAACGGCGACGTCGATACGGTCGCGATTTGATAGCCGCCATTGGCTTCGGTCACACCTTCGAGCTTGACGTCGCCGATCTTGAGCGCCTCCTTTTCGGCCGCCGGTTTGACCGCTACGCCTTGCAGAACCATGCTGGAGGTGTCGCCGGTTACTCCGGTCCAGGAGAGGTCGACACCCTGCGCGGCGAGGGCCGCCTTCAGCCGGTCGGCGACCGCGGTATCCTGCGCGAACGCCGCATTCAGCGGCAGCGTCAGCAAAAAGGTCGAAAAAGCCAGTCTCTTAACAAGTGTCGAGTGTCTTTTAATAAGTGTCGAGTGTCTGATCGTCATCGAGAGCTCCCCTGAGAGTGTCCTGAAATTCTTTTCAAATCGTCGCGTCGTCACCATTCGGTGACGAACTGGACCGGAAAAAGGCGGGCCTCGGCACAATGGTCGAAAATCGCGGCCAAAGGCAAACCCGATCCATCAGCCTTGCGATAGAAGCAGGATGTAACGGATTGATGTTGGCCGGCGTCGCGACGCTTCCAATTCCTGTTGCATAATGGGTGTCGCGCAAAAATGTGCAACGGTTTTGCGATAACGACATGCATCAAAACAAGGACCTAAAGCGTCGCATGGGGCCGGTCGAACGCGATGCGCTTTAGGAGCACGCATACCGGTGTGCCTCTTGCCGCGAATCACCCGCTCGGCTAGTGCCAGCCCATGGGAAAAAGGCTTTTGCCGCCCGAGAGTGGCGGCGGCGACAATATTGAGCCGGTCGATCTGAAGAAGGCGCTGGAAGAGCGCTATCTCGCCTACGCGCTGTCGACCATCATGCACCGGGCGCTGCCGGACGTGCGCGACGGATTGAAGCCGGTGCATCGTCGCATCATGCATGCCATGCGCCTGTTGCGGCTCAACCCCGACCAGGGTTTTGCCAAATGCGCCCGCATCGTCGGCGAGGTGATGGGCAAATTCCATCCGCATGGCGACCAGTCGATCTACGACGCGTTGGTGCGGTTGGCGCAGGATTTTTCGATGCGCTACCCGCTGGTCGACGGGCAGGGCAATTTCGGCAATATCGACGGCGATAACGCCGCCGCCATGCGCTACACCGAAGCGCGCATGACCGAAGTGTCGACGCTGCTGCTGGAAGGCATCACCGAGGACGCCGTCGATTTCCGCCCGACCTACAACGAGGAAGACGAGGAGCCGGCCGTGCTGCCCGGCGCCTTCCCGAACCTGCTCGCCAACGGCTCGTCCGGCATCGCCGTCGGCATGGCGACCTCGATCCCGCCGCACAATGCGGCCGAGCTCTGCGACGCCGCGCTTCACCTGATCGATCATCCGGATGCGCCCGTCACCAAGCTGATGGATTTCGTGCAAGGTCCGGATTTCCCGACCGGCGGCATCATCGTCGACAGCCGAGCCTCGATCCTCGAAGCCTACGAAACGGGTCGCGGCGGCTTTCGCGTCAGGGCGAAGTGGAGCCAGGAGGACCAGGGCAGGGGCACCTGGAACATAGTCGTCACCGAAATCCCTTACGGCGTCCAGAAGGCCAGACTGATCGAAAAGATCGCCGAGCTCTTGATGGCGCGCAAGCTTCCGTTGCTCGAGGATATCCGCGACGAGAGCGCCGAAGACATCCGCGTCGTGCTGGTGCCGAAGAGCCGCTCGGTCGATCCCGGCATCATGATGGAATCGCTGTTCAAGCTGACCGAGCTCGAAAGCCGCTTTCCGCTCAACATGAACGTGTTGTCGCGCGGCAAGGTGCCGAACGTGCTGTCGCTGAAAGGTGTGCTCAAGGAATGGCTGGAGCACCGCCGCGACGTCCTGATCCGCCGCTCCAAGCACCGCCTCGGCGAGATCGAAAGGCGGCTGGAGATCCTCGCCGGCTATTTGATCGCCTACCTCAACATCGACGAGGTGATCAGGATCATCCGCGAGGAGGACGAGCCCAAGCAGGTGATGATGGTGCGCTGGTCGCTGACCGACACCCAGGCTGAAGCCATCCTCAACATGCGGCTGAGAGCGCTGCGCAAGCTCGAGGAATTCGAAATCCGCGAGGAATTCAATGGCCTGACCGGGGAGAAGAAGCAGATCGAGGCACTGCTTGCGTCCGACGCCAAGCAGTGGGCGACGATCAAGTGGGAAGTCGCCAATGTTCGCCAGAAATACGGGCCCGACACCGAGATCGGCAAGCGCCGCACCGAGTTCGCCGACGCACCCGAGCATGACCTGACCGATATCGCCCACGCCATGATCGAGCGCGAGCCGGTCACCGTGGTCGTTTCGGAAAAGGGCTGGCTGAGGGCCATGAAAGGTCATCTGACCGACCATTCGGCCCTGACCTTCAAGGAAGGCGACAGCCTCAAGCTCGCCTTCCACGCCCAGACGACCGACAAGGTGCTGGTCTTCACCACCGGCGGCAAGTTCTACACGATCGGCGCCGACCGGCTGCCGGGTGGGCGTGGCCACGGCGAGCCGATCCGCATCATCGTCGACATGGACAACGACCAGGATATCGTCACCGCTTTCGTCCATGATCCCAAGCGCAAGCTGCTGCTGGTGTCGCATGACGGCAACGGTTTCATCGTGCCGGAAGAAGAAGTCGTCGCCAACACCCGCAAGGGCAAGCAGGTGATGAACGTCAAGGCGCCCGACGAAGCCCAGCGCTGTGTGAGCGTCGCCGGCGACCATCTCGCCATTGTCGGCGAGAACCGCAAGATGCTGGTGTTCCCGCTGGCCGAGATCCCCGAGATGGGACGCGGCAAGGGCGTGCGCCTGCAGAAATACAAGGATGGCGGTGTCCTCGACCTCAAGACCTTCACGCTGGCAAGCGGCCTGTCCTGGCAGGATTCGGCAGACCGCACCTTCACCAAATCGCGTGACGAGCTTGCCGAATGGATCGGCGCCCGCGCCTCGGCCGGCCGCATGGTGCCGAAGGGTTTCCCGAGGACTGGCAAGTTCGGGTGAAGCGGTAATCTCCCCCCTCGAGGGGGGAGATGGCCGGCAGGCCAGAGGGGGTCCCCGCGCATGAAGCGCCAGCCTGCTTTGTTCGTGGTAAGGTCGCGTCAGGACGTCCCGACCCCCTCTGTCGCCTTCGGCGACATCTCCCCCTCAAAGGGGGAGATTAGCAGCGCCACCCGAACATTTGGAATGTCGTCACGATTGCTGCACTATATCAGTGCATAAGCGATGCGATGGGCTAGGGAGAATTGGGCGCTTGAAGGAAATCAGGATCCAGAAGCCGGAGCGGCAACAGCGTCTGTTTGGCCTGTCGACGCCGCTCAGGGCCGCTGTCATTCCACCGCTGTCGGCGGCGCGCTGGCTCCTGGTGCTGATCGTCGCCGCCGGCGTATATTTTTTCCACGGCTTCCTGTTCCCGGTCCTTGCCGCCCTGGTTATCGCTTTCGCCAGTTGGCCGCTCTATCGGCGGCTGCTCGCAGGCGTCGGCGGCAACCGCACGATTGCCGCTACGCTTGCGATCCTGTTCATCCTGACCTTCCTGGTGGTGCCGATCGCGCTTGCCGGCACCTACGCCATCAACGAGGTGCGCGAATGGGTCGGCTGGGCTATCGAGACCAACCGCTACGGCGCGCCGACGCCGCACTGGATCGCCACGCTGCCTGTAGTAGGCGAATGGCTCAATGAACAGTGGACGGTCAACGTTGGCCATCCAGGCGGTATCGGCGAACTGATCCAGCTGATCAGCGGCGCCAATATCGGCAGCATCTATCGCGGCGCGCTTGCCGCCGGCGGCAGCGCCTTCGGACTTTTGCTGACGCTGCTGTTCATGATGATCGCATTGTTCTTTGCCTATCGCGACGGCGAGCATTTCGCCGGGCAGGTCGATCGCCTCGGCGAACGCATCCTGCCGGCCCGATGGGAACGGATCTCACGCGTGGTGCCGGCGACGATCTCGTCGACGGTTACCGGTATGACCGTTATCGCCATCGGCGAAGGACTGGTGCTGGGCATCGCTTACTGGTTGGCCGGCGTACCGTCGCCGGTGACGCTCGGCGCGCTGACCGGCATCATGGCGCTTATCCCCGGCGGCGCGCCGCTGTCGTTCACGCTGGTCTCGATCTATCTCGCCGCCAGCGGCTCGCCGATGGCGGGGCTGGCGCTGTTCGTCTGGGGCGCGGTCGAACTCTTCATCGTCGACAAGACATTGCGCCCGAAGCTGGTCGGCGGGCCGATAAAGCTGCCCTTCCTGCCAACCTTTTTCGGCCTGATCGGCGGCGTCAAGACAATGGGTTTTCTCGGCCTGTTCATCGGCCCGGTGCTGATGGCCCTGCTGGTCGCAATCTGGCGCGAATGGCTGCGCGAGGTGGAACTGACCGATGAACTCGCTGCCGCCGAACCGGCGGAGCAGGAAGATGCACCGCCGCAGATTGAAATTGTTGCCGAACGCGCCGCCGCGAAAAAGAATCAGGCCGGGTGACTGACGGCGAACGTGGCGCGGCGCTTGCGCCCGTCGTGCAACTGCCAGAGCGAATGGCCGATCAAGGTCATGATGAGGATCGCGCCGCCGATCAGGCTGTTGCGCGTCGGTGTTTCGGCGAAGATCATCCACACCCAGACCGGCGCCAGCACGGTTTCAAGCAGGTAGAACATCGCCACCTCCGGCCCGGAGATGTATTTCGGGCCGTTGGCGAGGCAGAAGAAAGAGATCGGCATGATGACGGCACCGTTGAAGACGATCCACCATGGCGCGTTGACGTGAAAACCCACCTTGGAAACCATCAGGGTGGCGACGGCCAGCGGCAGGACCACTCCGATCAGCGCCGTGAAACCCATATCCTTGCCGCTGGCGCGCGAGATGGTGATGGCCGCGGCGATCATGAAAGCCGAGCATAGCGCCATCAGGTCGCCGAAGAGATGTCCGGTTCCAACGGAATCGCCGACAATGATCGTCACGCCGACGATCATAAGTGCCAGCGCTGCAAGCGTCAGGGGCCGTGGCCTCTCCTTCAGGAACAGCCATGACAAAAGGGCCGCGAACATGGTTGTGAACGCCAGGATGAAAACGAGGTTGGCTGTCGAGGTATTGTAGACACCGGTGATGAAGGCGATCGAGCCGAGCCCGTAGAGGCCGGCAACGATGAGCCCTGACCAGCCCGGTACAAGCTGCGGTGCCTTTGCGCTCAGCGATCGCCAGGCGGCCCAGATGATAAGCGTGGCGACGAAGGTCGTGCCGGTGCGCAACAGCAGGATCGTCCACGCCTCGCCGTCGGCGAGCCGGATCAGCGGAATGTCGACGGTCAGCGTCAGCCCGCCGATGGCGGTGATCAGAAGGCCTCTCTGGTGGTCGTTGTGGGAAGACATGCGGCAATTCTCGCGTAGGCTTGGAGGCGCAAAATTGACCCGCCCGGTTTCCCAGCCGATCGGCCGGAAGCCCAGCGGCATCCTCCTCGAAACAATTTAAGAGTGAATACCGAAAGCGAAGATCAGCGCGAAACCGCTTCGTGATTGTAGCGTTCCCAGCCTTTCGGGCCGAGATGCTCCTGCGGCTGGAAGCGCATCTTATAATTCATCTTGCGCGAGCCGTTGACCCAGTAACCCAGGTAGACATGGGGCAGACCCATCGCCCTGGCGCGGGCGATGTGATCGAGGATCATGAAGGTGCCGAGCGAACGGTCCTCGAAGTCCGGGTTGAAGTAGGAATAGACCATCGACAGGCCATCGGCCATCTTGTCGGTAAGCGCCACGGCGATCAGTTCGCCCTGGCCCTTGCCGGTAATGAAGCTGTCAGGTCCGCGGCGACGGTATTCGATGACCTTGGTGTCGACATGGGTATCCTCGACCATCATGGCGTAGTCGAGCACGGTCATGTCAGACATGCCGCCACGGCGGTGGCGGACGTCGAGATAGCTGCGGAACAGCGAATACTGTTCGGTGGAGGGTTCGGCGTCGTGCATGGCGCCGACCAGATCCGAATTATGCTGTATGACCCGTTTCATGTTGCGGCTGGCGGTGAATTCCTGCGCCAGGATGCGCACGGACACACAGGCGCGGCAGGTCTCGCAGGCCGGCCTGTAGGCGATGTTCTGCGAGCGCCTGAAACCGCCCTGCGTCAACAGATCGTTCATCTCGGGGGCCTTGTCGCCGACCAAGTGTGTGAACACCTTGCGCTCGAACTGGCCCTCGAGATAGGGACATGGCGAGGGCGCGGTCAGAAAGAACTGCGGCGACTGGGTCGGGTGCTGCGTCATCGAGCCTTGGAAATACTCCTGCGAATCGCTCTACCTTTGGCGCGGACGCCGAAAAATTCAACAGGATTGTGAAAGCCTGGTTGATTGGACGTCTTCACATTTGTGCGCAAAGGCTGCGGCCGCGCTTCAAAAGTCTGCTCAGCGGCCACTGCGGCTGACAACGGTGCCGAGCAGCAGGTCGTGCAGCGTGCGCTTGCGGTCGGAAAACAGGCTCACCAGCAGGACCAGCGGCGAAAGGATGACATTACCGGCCCAAAACAGCACCGAATGCACGACGGCGGTCAGCCCGTCGATGCGGCTGCCGTCGAGTCGGTCGAGCCGGATGCCCATCATCTTCATGCCGGTGGTGGCCTGGTCTTTACTGCCGAGCGTGTTCCAGATGTAGAGGATGGCGACGGTCGGCACGAGAATGGAAAACAGCATCCAGCCGAGGCCGAGCGTCAACAGCCCGAACAGGAACACCAGGATCGCGAATGGAATGGTGAGCAGCGCGACGATGAAATAGTCGATGACGAAAGCGAGAATGCGCCGCGTGCGCACGCCCTCATAAGAGCGGACATCTTCGAGCCTGCTGGTGATGATTTCGCCGTCGAGAACGCGAGCGTTCATGCCATTTCCTCGTAATCGAACCCGGGTTAATGCACGGGCCGCGTATTGATGAAATGGTGAAGGTTCGCGGCGGAATCAAGATCGAGCCTTTCGCCGCCGTGTAGATGGCGACAGAGCGCCTGGGGCCGTCTGACTTGTTGAATTCACGGCGCGGATAGCGTTAGTTTGCTGCGGCGCACAAAGCGCGCCGAGCCGAGGGGACGGGGCGACATGGACTACGACATGCTGGTCATCGGCAGCGGCCCATCCGGGCGCCGCGCCGCGGTGCAGTCGGCCAAGCTCGGCAAGTCGGTGCTGGTGGTCGACAGGGGCCGGCGTCTCGGCGGCGTTTCGGTGCATACCGGCACTATACCGTCGAAGACGTTGCGCGAGACGGTGCTCAACCTCTCCGGCTGGCGCGAGCGCGGCTTTTATGGACGCGGCTACCGCGTCAAGCAGGACATTTCGGTCGGCGATCTGGTCGAGCGCCTGCACAAGACGCTCGACCATGAGGTCGAGGTGCTGCAGCACCAGTTCATGCGCAACACGGTCAAGAGTGCGCGCGCCGCGGTAAAATTCCTGGGCCCCAACAAGGTCAGCCTGACCACCGACACCGGCGACTACAGCGAGGTTGGCTTCGCCCATGCGCTGATCGCGGTCGGCACCCGGCCGCACCGGCCGCGCGACGTGCCGTTCGACAAGACACGGATCTTCGACAGCGACGAGATGCTGGAGCTCGATCGGCTACCGCGCACGCTGACGGTGATCGGCGCCGGCGTCATCGGCGTCGAATATGCGACAATCTTTTCGGCACTCGACGTTCCGGTGACACTGGTCGAGCCGCGCAACACGATGTTGGATTTCGTCGACCGCGAGATCGTCGACGACTTCATCCATCAGATGCGCGACCGCGGCATGACCATCCGATTGGGCAGTGCCGTCAAGGAGATCGCCTCGAAACCCGACTATGCTGAGGTGACGCTGGCCGACGGCCGCACCATACGTTCCGAGATCGTGCTTTATGCCGCGGGACGCACCGGCAATGTCGGCAATTTAGGGCTCGACGCCGTCGGCATCGAGGCTGATTCGCGAGGCCGCATCAAGGTCGATCCGCAGACCTTCCAGACCAGCGCGCCCAACATCTATGCCGCCGGCGATGTCATCGGCTTTCCGAGCCTGGCATCGACCTCGATGGAGCAGGGCAGGGTGGCCGCCTGCCATGCCTTCGGCGTGCCCTTGCCGCCCCCGCCCGAAACCTTTCCCTACGGCATCTACGCCGTGCCGGAAATCTCCACCGTCGGGCAATCCGAGGAGCAGGTGCGCGAGAGTGGTGCCGCCTACGAGGTCGGCGTGGCGCGGTTCCGCGAGACATCGCGCGGCCACATAATGGGCGTCAACACCGGTTTCCTGAAGCTTCTGTTCTCGATCGAAACACGCCGTCTGCTCGGCGCCCATATTGTCGGCGAGGGCGCGACCGAACTCATCCACATCGGCCAGGCGGTCATCAATCTCGGCGGCACCGTCGACTTCTTCGTCAACAACACCTTCAACTATCCGACGCTGGCCGAAGCCTACAAGATCGCCGGGCTGGACGCCTGGAACCGCATGGGGCGAGGGTAGCTTCGGGGCTCATCGATCCGACGCTGCAACGGCGACCGCAGGATCCGCCAGCCATTGCCTGACGATGTCGGCGTCCGGATCGCCAATTTCATGGCCGGAGGCGACGGTGTGGGCCTCGACCTTGGCGCCATGCGAGTTCAGTAGAGCGGCCAGCACCGGCGCGAATGGCACGTAGGTCAGGTCGGCGGCGCCGGCGATGATCAGCGCCCGCGCCTTCGACAGGTCGGCCGGCGGCACCTCGTCGAGCACCGGCATCGGACGCAGCAATGCAGCGCGCTCGATGAAGCCCGGATGCAGCAGCATGACGCTTGAGACCAAATTGGCGCCGTTCGAATAGCCGAGAAAGGTCGCGTGGCGGAGATCGAGGCTGTGGCGCTTCGCGACGCCGGCGACGAAGGCCGCGAATGCCTCCGCCTCCGCGCGGATGCTTGCCTGCTCGAATCGCGTCGGGGTGATTCGCGTGAACCAACGGAACCCGTCCTCCTGAGGGATGCGGCCACGGACCGCAACCAGCGCCGCATGCGGCGCGATTTGCCGACCAAGCGGCAGCAAGGTCGTCTCGTCGACACCCGATCCATGCAACAGGAACAGCCAGTCACCCAGTAAGTTGGCGGGTCGATGGAGCCGGTAGAAAAAGCCTGAATTCTCCTGCAGAATACCGTCTTCGAGGCTCTCCTCGGCCATGGTCACATCCTCTTGATTTCGCGTTACTTTCGTTAATTTGCCGGCTTCAAAACAAAATATTTTCAAGCTCCGCGAAAGTTGATTGAACCGGGCGCATTTCAGTCCGTTTCTTTGCCGATATAATCCCCGCGGGGGGATCGAAGCAGTGTGCGCCGGGTGGTCGCCCGAGGGATCGCATGCCGGACATAAAACAACCAGCTTTAAGGCCTTTTATCGATGACCATGCCAGTTTCGCCGGAACGCGATACGCGTATTGACGTGTTCCGGGCTCTCGCCCTCCTGACCATATTCATCGACCACGTGCCGGGCACCGTTTTCGAAACCCTGACCTATAAGAATTTCGGGTTTTCGGATGCGGCCGAGGCCTTCGTGCTGATCTCCGGCATGTCCGTCGCTCTTGCCTACGGCACCAAATTCCAACCAGGAAACCGGCTGGTCGCAACGCTGAAGATGTGGCGCCGCGCCGGCGTGCTCTATGTCACCCACATCGTCACGACGATGGTGGTCATGGCTATCTTCTGCGCAGCGGCGGTGTTTGCGAAACGGCCGGACCTTCTGACCCTGATCAACATCGAGCCGCTCGTCAGGAACCCGCCGCAAGTCCTCGTCGGCATCGTCACGCTCGGCCATCAGCTCGGTTACAACAACATACTGCCGGTCTATGCGGCCCTGCTGTTGATGGCGCCGGCCTTCCTGCTGTTCATCAGCTACAGGCCGCTGGCGGCGCTTGCCGTATCCGCAGCCCTTTGGCTGATTGCCGGTATCTACCAGATCGCGCCGCCGAACTACCCGGAGCCCGGTTTCTGGTTCCTCAATCCGCTGTCATGGCAATTGCTGTTCAATATCGGCATGGCCAGCGTGTTGCATGTGCGGCGCGGCGGCACCGTCCCTGTCAATCGCTGGCTGGTCGGCGCGGCCGCCGCCTATGTGCTGACGGCGCTCGTCTGGGTGCACAGCCCGCTGTGGGGGCATGTGTCATGGCTTGACCTGCCGGTGGTGCTGACCGGTTTCGACAAGACGTTCCTGTCGTTGCCGCGGCTGCTGCACATCCTGGCGATGAGCTATCTGGTCGTCGCCTTGCCCTTCGTCTCGAACCTGTTCCGCACCGGCCGCGACAATCCGCTCGCCATATTGGGCAAACGCTCGCTGCCGGTTTTCATTGCCGGCACGGTGATTGCCATGGCGGCGCAGGTGATGAAGCTGATCAACCCGGGCGGCATTGCCTATGACAGTCTGCTGCTCGCCGCCGGCATCGCCATGCAGTTCGCGCTCGCCTTCTATCTGGAGTGGCTGTCCGCCATCGGCTGGTCCGGCAAGGGCAAGCCGGTCCGCAACGAGGCGCCGCCTGTCCGTCCATCCTTTGGCATCGGTCCCATGGCGGCCAATAGGTAAGATTTGGAGCCGATCTGCCCCAGTCAGCCTGTACTTGGCGGCGGTCCGGACGATGCCCTGACGACAAGTTCGACGTCGAGCGTTTCTCGCCGCACGGTGCCGTCGAAGTCGAGGATTCTTCGCGCTGCCCGGCGGCCGATCTCGGCGATCGGCTGGGCGATGGTGGTGAGCGGAGGCTCGCAAGTTGCGGCTTCAGGCACGCCGTCGAAGCCGACGACGGAAACATCGCGGGGAACCGCGATGCCCCGTGCGTTGAGCCATTCCAATGCCACCATCGCGATCCGGTCCGACATCGCCAGGATGGCGGTCGGCGGTTCCGCCGAGGCGAAGATGGTTTCGACACCGGCCCTTGTGCTCGCCTTATCGTTTTCCGTCTCGTAGACCGGCACCTTGGCGGTGTCGACACCAAACCGGGAAAGCTCTTCGAAATAGCCGAGGAGGCGGTCACGGGTTCCGGTATAGACCGCGGTCCGGACCTGCTCGGGCGAGACAAGACCGGTGCTGTCGTCGGCGAAGGCCAGCGACAGCACGGCGAAGCGGCGATGTCCAAGTTCCGCCAGATGGCGCGCCGCGAGCCGGCCGCCGGCAACATTGTCGATACTGATCGCCGAGACCGTCTCGTCCTGCGAGCCGAGCTCGAGCGCGACGAAGGGGAGCTTTCGTTCGCGCGTCAGCTCAACGAGACGCGGACCGCCCTCGATGCAGAAAAGGATGAAGCCATCCACGAGGGCGCTCTGGATATTCCAGGCAAGTTTTTCCTCGTTGCCAGCCGACACGAGGGCTATCCCCGCGCCGGTGGCGTCGCAGGCTTCCGAGATGCCGGCCATCATCACGCGGGCAAACGGGTCGTCGAAGAAATAGGACAGCGGCTCGGTTGTGGCGACGCCGATTGCATTGACCTTGCCGGCGCGCAGCAGCCGGCCCTTGGGATCCGGGCCGGCGTAGCCCAGCGCCTCGGCCGCCGCCTTGACCCGCTCGCGGACTTCCTCGCGCACGATTTCGGGACGGCTGAAGGCATTGGAGGCAGTGCCGTGCGATACGCCCGCGGCTTTGGCGATGTCTGCCAGCCGGATGGGCCTCCTGCTGCCCTCGGTGGGTGATGTCATTTGTTCGTCTCCAGGACTCCTGTCCGACAGTAGTGCCGATTACCTAACATCTTCCTTGGATCGATTCAAATTTTTGCTTGACATTTATGCTGTGACGCATATTCTTGAATCGATCCAAGAGCGGTTTTGCCCGCACATTGGATCGATACAAGAGGAGAGTGCCATGCACCCCGTCAATTATCTGTTCGAGGACATTTACCGGAACGACTGGAGCATCCGCTCGAGCGCGGAGGCCCTCAAGGGGCGCGACAGGACCGGTCCGTGGATTCGCGACCTGCGTTTCCTCGTAGGACGCAAGCGGAGCTGATCGGCGGCCTATTTTTTGTGCCCGCTGATTGGATCGATTCAAAAAGGAGATTAAGCCATGCACCCGATCAAGCATCTGTTCGAAGACATCTATCGCAATTATTGGGGCATATCGCCGGCCACCGAACGGCCGGAGCGGCGGCGTGTGGTCAAAACGGCCAAACGCGACGGCCAAGTCCGGCCCGAACGTCGCCAAGACTGACAGAACCGGCGAACCTGGCTGCCGCGTCAAGGGCGCGGCCGCACCAGCGCCGAGGCGGCCATCATCAGCCAGCCGCCGATGAGCAACGTGCCGCCGATCGGCGCCGACATCGGGAACAGCCGCGAGCCAAGGAAGTCGCGGGCCAAAAGATCTCCCGAGAACAGCAGAAGCCCGACGAGAAGGATGAGGCTTCCGGTTCGCAGGATGCTATTGCCACCGAGCAGCCCGACGGCAAGGAAGACCGGCGCATGCAAGAGCAGGAAGGATGCGGCCGTACCGACCAAAGCGCCGCCGAGATGCGCCGCCGCCGCCGAAAGCGCCACGCCAGCCGCGCCGCATAGGCCGCCGGCAAAAACCAGAATGCGGCCGCCTGCCGCGTGTTCATCCGTGCTCATGTCCACGCCTCCGTGATTCCTGGCGACCGCCTGAGATAGTGCTGCGAACCGTGTCAGGATTTGCCGGCTTCCGCCAGCATGTCGCGCTCGCGGCGCGACTGGACCAGCCAGTTATAGGCCGCTCCGCCCGCCATCAGAATGGATGTGCCGAGAAACACCGAGCGCATACCGAAATGGCCGCCGGCAAAGCCGCCGAGCAACGGTCCGGCGACCTGCCCGACATATTGTGCCGAGATCGACAAGCCCAGCACATTGCCGCCGACCCCGTCGGGCACATTGTGGCGGATGACGCTGGTGATGCAGGGCAAAAGACCGCCAAGCGCTAGGCCCATCAGGAAACGCAGGCCGACGAGTTGCCAGCCCTGGGTAACGAAGGCCTGCGGGATCAGCAGCAGCGCCGAGACGGCGAGTGCGGCAACGATGACGTTCCAGTGGCCGATACGGTCGGCGAGATTGCCGAGCCGCGACGCCGACAGGATGGCGCCGAGCGCTGCCGCTGACATGACGATGCCGGAGACCAGCGTGACCTGGCACTGATCTTCGATGAGCTGCTGGACATAGACGGTGATGATCGGCTCGATCGACATGGTGGCGAAACTCAACAGCATGCCGGTCGCCAGCATGGCGACGACGGGGCGCTTGTCGGGAATCTGCGACCAGCTGTCCTTCACTTTTTCTTCTGACGCGGCCTTGGCGGCAACCGGGCGAGGCGCCTCCTTGATCAGCAAGGTGGTTGCCAGAAAAGCCAGGAAAATGACGCCGCCGGCGAGCAGGAATGTGGCGCGTATGCCAATCAGCGGCGGCAGCGCGCCGCCGAGCAGCGGACCGACCAGGGCACCGGCGGTGATACCGGCCGACAGAACGCCCAGCGCCCAGCCGGAGCGATCCTTCGGCGTCTGCATGGCAACCAGGATGGTCGAACCCGAAGAATAGCCGCCGGCAAAGCCGATCAGCAGGCGCAAGAGCACCAATTGCCAGACAGTCTGCACCATGCCGGTCAGCGACATGCACAGCGCCATGCCGAAACTGGCGCGCACCAGCATCAGTTTGCGGCCGTAACGGTCGCCTAGCCGCCCCCACAGGGGCGCGACCAGCGCGGCGGCAAGGAAGGTGGCGCCGTAGGCGACGCCCGACCACTGCACGATCGCCGCATGGCCCTCTGCGCCCAGCTGCTCGACGTAAAGCGGCAGGAAGGGCAACAGCAGCGTCATCGCTACAAGCGTGCTGAACGAGCCGGCAAAACACACGGCGAGATTGCGGCGCCAGTGGACGTTGTGCGTGGCGCGGTTGGCGTCTTGCGGCATGTCTGTCCTGTCCGGCCAGCTTGCATGGAACTTGCTGTGGATACCAATTTGGGATACCAATTTGGTATCTGTCATGAACGCAAGCCCCGTCGCTGTCAATGCGGGCCTCTCAAACATGATCGACAAAGGCCGGCGTGATCGGCCAACGCCGGCCAGTGACCCGATTGCCGGAACGAATGACCTGAACGGAACGCCAATGTCGCAGATGCAGAACGTCGAAAAGCAGCTTCGCGAGATGATCCTCGGGCTCGAGATTGGTCCCGGCGAGCGGCTGACGGAGCGCTGGGTCGAAAGCCGCTTCGGCGCCTCGCGCACGCCGGTCAGGGCTGCGTTGCTGCGGCTCGAGACCGAAGGCCTGATCTGCCGCGATGGCCGCGGCTGGACGGTCTCGCCAATCAATCTTGCCGAGCTGGAGCAGATCGCCGTCTATCGCGAGGCGGTCGAGGTCGCGGCAGTCAGGCTGACTTGCACCTTGCAGGACAGAAGTGCCGTCGAAATCATCGAGGCGATGCTCGATTCTTGCGACGACAAGACGCCGCGCGAGGAATGGCATCGCGTCGGCAGGGATTTTCATATCGAGCTGGCACGCCTGTCAGGCAACGAGTTCCTGTTCAGAGCGGTTCGCGATGCGATGACGCGCCTGTCGCGCGCCCGCTGGCTCGAGGTTCGCGACGAGGCAGCGCTCGGCCGCGCCTGGGCCGAACACCATGCCATTCTGTCGGCGGTGCGGGCCGGCGATGCCGATACCGCCGCCCGCCTGCTTTCGGCCCATATCATCGGCAGCCGCGACCGGCTGGTGACCTCGCTGCGCAACGACCGGCGCGGCCTGCGCGCCCGTGGATTTGCCGTCGTCGCTTGAGTGAGGATCGGCTGCCATTGATCACGAAAAGAGCAGATGAGCGAAGAATGCTACTTTCGGTCTCGCTTCGCAAATGCCGATGGCGTAAGAGCGGCGATGGAAAACAACCGATTTGACACACCCGTGACCGTCAAAGGCGCGGCGGGAAGCAATCAGCTCTTGCGTACGGCCCGCGAGGCTTCCGACTACCTCCTCAACAATTGGCCCGGCAAGCGCAGCCCCAAGCACCGCGAAGCGTTGCAAGCCTGTCATGATGCGCTGGCCGGCGACAAGCCGGCCATGAACGCAAGACGGGCCTTCATTGCCGCCGCTCGTGAAGTGAACGTCTTCGTCAGCGACAAGGCGCCTGCCTGAGGCATAGCGGGATTTGACCGAGGCCCGGCCCGCCTGGCAGCCCGGATATCATCACTCTGCCGTTTCGGTTTTGGTTTGGGACTCGCTCTCGCCCTCGGGCTTCGATCGCTCCTTGGCTGCGACCTTGGCAGCCTGCTTTTCCGCCTTCTTGGCAGCCTTCTGCCGGTCGCGTTCCTTGCGTTCCTGACCGTAGTTCGGTGCTCGTGCCATATCGTTTCCTTTCGTTGTGCTTGGCCTTTGCCTAGGAGCATTGGACCGCAAACACAACACCGCAAGGCACGATCGGGCTCCATATCTCGGCGCAGTCCGGAGAGCCCGGCTTTTCAGGCGCCGTCGCGGTCGAGAACGAGATCGGCCGGCCCGAACCGGTCCTTTGCCGTGAATTGCTGGTGCCAGTAGGGATAGAGCACGGGCGGCCTGCTGACCACATCGAGCCGTGTGCGCTCCTCATCGGCAAGCACAAGGCTTGCAGCGGCGATATTGTCTTTGAAATGGGCTTCGGTTCGTCCGCCGATCACCAGCGAACTGACAGCGGGCCGGCCGAGCAGCCAGGCAAGCGCCACCTGCGCCGCCGACACGCCGTGATTATTGCCGATATCGATCAGCGTGTCGACGATCCGCCACAGCCGGTCCTCGTCGCGGATCGGCGGTTCCGACCAGCCGCTGAGCTGGCGGGCGGTCGGCTGGTCACGGTGGTATTTGCCGGACAGCAACCCGCCGGCAAGCGGGCTCCAGACCAGCACGCCGAGCCCCTGGTCGACCGAGATCGGCAACAATTCATACTCGGCCTCGCGCGCTTCCAACGTGTAATGGATCTGCTGGGTGACGAAGCGCGGCTGGTGATGACGGTCGCTGATCCCCAGCCCCTTCATCACTTGCCAGCCGGAATAATTGGAGCAGCCGACATAACGGACCTTGCCCTGCGCGACCAGCGTGTCGAGCGCGGCGATGGTTTCCTCAAGCGGTGTCAGGCCATCCCACTCGTGCAGGAAATAGATGTCGATGACATCCGTCCTGAGCCGCTTCAGGCTCCTCTCGCATTCGCGGATCAGATGGTAGCGCGACAGGCCTTCATCATTGGGGCCTTTGCCGATCCGCATGCGCGCCTTGGAGGCGATCAGCACGTCGCCCTTGCGCTTGCCGCCGAGCGCCTCGCCGATGATCTCTTCCGACACGCCGTTCGAATAGACGTTGGCGGTGTCGATGACATTGACGCCGGCATCGATGCAAAGGTCGATCATCCGGCCCGCCTCGTCGAGGTCGGTCTTGCCGACCGCCGAAAACGCGCCGCCGCCGCCGAACGTCATGGTGCCCATGGTCAGCGTTGAAACCTTCAGCCCGGAACGGCCGAGAGTGCGGTATTCCATGTCGTATCCTCACAATTTATCGGGAAAGGGCGTTGCAGACGACAGCCCTCAATGAACCAGCTATTTGTAGGATAATTCGTTCCGCTTGTCGCCCGTTCCGCAGGGCAAGCTCGATCACATCTTGCGGATTGAAACGCACAGCCAGCTCAGTAGTGGCTGCAATAAAACCGTCATTGCCGGCCTATACTAACATCGGTCCAGCGCTTCGATTTCCGGCCGCCGGGCCGGGCGGCAGAGCGCCTGACAGCGGCCGGCAAGGCCTGTAAGCGGAGCAGCGTAAATGACCGAGATAAAACAGAATTCCCCGGCCAGGGACTGGCTGGAAGCGGAACTCGCCGACACGCTGGATGAAGACTATGAACTGGAAATCTCGGAGCCGGCGCTGTCGATGGAGATCGCCAAGATCTACAAGAATGCACATCCGCCATCGATCGACCGCCTGCAGTATTTTCGCGATCTCATCACGCTGCAATCCGAGTTGATCAAGCTGCAGTCCTGGGTCGCCTATCACAAGAAGAAGCTCGTCGTGGTTTTCGAGGGCCGCGACTCGGCGGGCAAGGGTGGTGTTATCAAGCGCATCACCCAGAGGCTTAATCCGCGCATCTGCCGCGTCGCAGCACTTCCGGCGCCGACCGAGCGCGAGAAGTCGCAATGGTATTTCCAGCGCTACGTTCCGCATCTGCCGGCCGGCGGCGAGATCGTGCTGTTCGACCGCTCCTGGTACAACCGCTCCGGCGTCGAGCGGGTAATGGGCTTTGCCCAGCCGGATCAGGTCGAGGAGTTCTTCCGCGACGTTCCGGATTTCGAACGCATGCTGGTCCGCTCAGGCATTACGCTTGTCAAATACTGGTTTTCGATCACCGACGAGGAGCAGCAGATGCGCTTTTTGATGCGCATCCATGACCCGATGAAGCAATGGAAACTGTCGCCGATGGACCTCCAGTCGCGCGTGCGCTGGGAGCAGTACACCAAGGCCAAGGAAGAAACGTTCGCCCGCACCAATATCCCGGAAGCCCCGTGGTTCATCGTCGAGGGCAACGACAAGAAACGGGCACGGCTGAACTGCATCGACCATCTCCTCAAGCAGATGCCCTATGAGGAGGTGCCGCACGAGGAGATCACACTGCCGGAGCGCGTCTTCAATCCCGAATACGAGCGCCAGGTACTGCCGCGCGAACTGTATGTGCCGGAGAAGTACTGACTAAAGCGGCGAGGAGGGCGCCGCTCCATGGCGGCACCCTGCAACAAGCTAGGTGCGCTCGATGATGACATGCGTGGCCTTCGGCGTCGCGACCTGCTCGCTGCAGCGATAGCCGAGCTTGGGCATGTCGATGCCGGCAAAAAGGCTCTCGCCGGCACCTAGCAGGACCGGTGAGATCGCCAGATGCATTTCGTCGATGAGCTTTTCCTTGAGATATTGCCGGATCGTAGAAACGCCGCCGCCCAGCCGTACATCCTTACCGTCAGCCACTGCCTTCGCCTTCTCCAGCGCTGAGTGGATGCCGTCGGTCACGAAATAGAAGGTCGTGCCGCCCTCCATGACAATAGGATCACGCGCATGGTGCGTGAGCACGAAGACCGGCACGTGGTAGGGTGGGTTGTCACCCCACCAGCCTTTCCAGCTGTCATCCGGCCATTCGCCGCGGATCGGCCCAAACATGTTGCGGCCGAGGATCCATGCGCCGACATTTTCGAAGCTGCGTGCCGCGAACGCCTCGTCGGTGTCCGTGGTCCCGCCATCCTTGCCGAGGACCATCTTGCGGAAGGTGCGGGTGCCGAACATCCATTCGTGCAGGGCTTCTCCGCCAACACCCAGCGGGTTCTTCAGGTCTTGGTCGGGACCGGCGCCGAAGCCGTCGATCGACAGGGTGAAGGCGCTGACGCGAAGTTTGGACATGAGAGCCTCCTCGATAGCCAATTGTGAGATGCAAGCAGTTATTGGGGTAGCTTAACTGATTGCATTTTGCAAGCGGTATTTTGAATCGCCGGCGGGGCAATCGCTTCCAAATCATGTTGGAATAACCAATCTCAATGTCGGCGCCGCCCGTCATCCGCCTGCCGGCAGCTTCTCCCTGTATAGTGACGGGGAGAAGGGGCTGGCCGCAACGTCGATGTTTTTGCAACGCTGGAGATTGGTGAAATCTTTTACGAACGCGTCTTTCTCCCTGCCACTTTACAGGGAGAAATGCCCGGCAGGGCAACGAGGGGCAGCGTAAACTTGAAGCGATGTCCTGCGGCGTTCCATGTCGCGCTTTGGACGAACGAACACTACTCGATGTAGACGCTACAAAGGCGCATCACCCCTTGAGCATCGCCGCCACTTCCGGCGCGAAGTAGGTCAGGATGCCGTCGCAGCCGGCGCGCTTGAAGGCGAGCAGCGATTCCAGCATCGCCTTTTCGCCGTCGATCCAGCCATTGGCGGCGGCGGCCTTGATCATCGAATATTCGCCCGAGACCTGATAGGCAAAGGTCGGCATCTGCAACTCGACTTTCAGCCGGCGGATGATGTCGAGATAGGGCAGGCCGGGCTTGACCATCAGCATGTCGGCGCCCTCGGCCAGATCCTGCTCGGCCTCGCGCACCGCTTCGTCGGAATTGGCGTGATCGATATAATAGGTCTTCTTGTCGCCCTTGAGCAGGCCGGCGGTGCCGACCGCCTCACGGTAGGGGCCGTAAAAAGCGGATGCGAACTTGGTCGCATAGGACATGATCGCCACATCCTGAAATCCATTGGCGTCGAGCGCATCGCGGATGGCACCGATCCGGCCGTCCATCATGTCCGAGGGGGCAATGATGTCGGCCCCCGCCGCCGCCTGGATGACGGCCGCCGCCGTCACTTGCTCCACCGTTTCATCATTGACGATAATGCCCTCGCGCAAGATGCCGTCATGGCCATGCGAGGTGAACGGGTCAAGCGCCGCGTCGGTGATGATGCCGATCTCCGGCACCGCCCGCTTGATGGCGCGGGTGGCGCGGTTGATGATGTTTTCCGGATCGAGGATGTGCGAACCGGTCTGATCGCGCAGGCCGAGCTCCACATTGGGGAAAGTGGCGATCGCCGGAATGCCAAGCTTGGCCGCGCGCTCAGCCTCCTTGACGGCGAGGTCGAGCGACAGGCGGAACACGCCGGGCATGGCGGCGATCGGTTCGCGCACTTGTCTGCCGTCGACGACGAAGATCGGCCAAATCAGATCGTCGACCGAGAGCCGGTTCTCCTGGACAAGGCGGCGCGACCAATCGGCCTTGCGCATGCGCCGCAGACGCCGGCTGCCGGTGATCTCGTCGACGCTGCGCGCGCCGGCAGGCTTTGCAGGGGTGAATTTGTTCATCGCAAAAACTCCGGATCGGGCGGCTTTTACCACGAGCTTCCGCTGCTGACCAATGCGACACGATTGTGCCAGGGTCCTGTCGGGCGCTATTCTGGTTGGCCATTGCCCGACAGGATCTGCGCAGCACCCCGCATGGCGACGCGGAATGCCTCGTCGAAGCTGACGCCGCGCACTTGCCAATTGTAGCTCTTGCCATTCAAGGCAAGCCGCCAGTCGGCTATCCAGCCCAGTTCCTTGTCGCTCCAGACGATACTGCCGGCGAGCGCCTGGTCGGCTCCGGCCTTCCTGGCAAGCTGGTCCAGCGTCGTGATATCGGCATGGCGCAGGGCCTGGTCGTCAAGCTTCGAGGCCGACAGCAGTGACGCTTCGGGAAACACAATCCGCATGACCAGCGGACCGGTGGCATTGACGAAGGATTCGCGCATCGCCGCCCCCTCATCGTCGGCGGTCAGCACGAACTGCCTTGTGCCTTGCTCCGCCGCCAGGAAAATTGCCAGGCGTGGCCGCTCGCCAAGCCATGGTTTGCTGCCAAGCGCGGCAAGCACCGGATCGATAACGTCAGGCCTGTACAGACAAGTGAGATCATGCGGCCGGTCATGGGTGCCTTGTTCGTCATGGATTGGAATGCCTTCGAGACGGTCGCGATAGCGGAATTCGGCAACGAAGCTGCCGGCCTTGTCGCGCAGCGCCGCCATCTCAGTTCTCTTCGGCAGCCGCTGATCGCCGGACACACGAACCAGCACCGCATCGAGGCAGGCCTTGAAGCCGATCTGCCTGTTGACCTCGCCCTGGCCGGTGACGATGGTCTGCGATTGATAGAGCTCGTCGACGGTTTCGGCCGATACGGGAGGAGTGTTCGCAGCGATCAGGCCGACCACCATAACAGCAAGGCGCGGCAACCAAGGCATGGTTCAACCTTCCGGTTCAAAGCGCCAGCATTAGCACTGGGTGACGCCGACGACCATGCAGCGGATTGGCCGCCGCCATTGACGCGGCCATGCGCCACGCTTTAGCACTTCACTCCCGGCGGGCGCGGGGAGGGATTCTCTGGCGATGCATTTTGGCGGAGGCGACGAGATTCGCTTCGAAAGATTGGGCAGGGCTGGCGTCGTCACGCTGACGCGGCCGCAGGCGCTCAATGCCGTAACCCACCGCATGGTCAAGGCGCTGGACAAGGCGCTGCGCAGTTGGGAGCGCGACGACGGCGTCGACGTTGTCGTCGTCAAGGCCGAGGGCAGGGCATTTTCGGCGGGCGGCGACATCCTCCACATCTACGAAGCCGGCCGCGCAGGAAGGCCTCCGGTCGATTTCTTCGCCGATGAATACCGGCTGAACGCCCGCATCGCCCGCTTCAAGAAACCCTATGTCGCGGTGATCGACGGCATCGTCATGGGCGGCGGCGTAGGTATCTCCTTCCATGGTTCGCAGCGAGTGCTGACCGAGAACGCCCAGTTTGCCATGCCCGAGGTCGGCATCGGCTTTTTCCCGGATGTCGGCGCCAGCCATCTGTTGCCGGATCTCGGCGGCAGCTTCGGCATGTATCTGGCGCTGACCGGCAACCGCATCCGCTATGGCGATGCTTTGTGCTCGGGCCTCGCCACCCATACGATCAAGGCGGAGGACCAGGCCGGCTTCCTCGACCGTCTGGCGGAAAGCGGCGACCCGGAATCGGTGCTGCGCGGCTGCTTCGTCCCGGCCAGGCGCGAGACCGACAGGCCGACGCTGGAAGCCATCGCCCGGCATTTCGCGCAGCCGTCGCTGGCCGATATCGTCGCCAGTCTGGAGCGGGCAGCCGCTGCCGACGAGTTCGCGGCAAAGACGCTGGCCACCATCCGCACACGTTCACCGACCAGCCTGCATGTTGCATGGCGCCAGATTAGCGCCGGGCAGACGTTGTCGATGGACGAGTGCATGAAAATGGAGTTCCGTATCCTCAACCGCATGCTTGCCGGGCACGACTTCTATGAAGGTATCCGCGCCGCCATCATCGATAAAGGCTCGACGCCGCAATGGCGGCCGGCAGGTATCGATGACGTCAGCGCCGCCAACGTCGACGCCTATTTCGCATCGCTCGGCGAACGGGAACTGAAGCTGTGAGCGAGGTCGCCTCGAGACGCGTGGTGCTGCAGCCCTCGACGATCGAGGTCATCTTCGCCTGGTTCCAGCGCGTCATCGCCGGCTACTGTCTGCTGTTCGGCATCTTGTACTGGATCCGGCTGATCGGCTTTTACCCCGGCCCGTTGTGGCGCTTCGACCTGATGCCGGTACACTGGCAGGTGGCGGCGGTGGTGCTGGCGGTGTTTTTTCCGTTCGCTGCCGCCGGCCTGTGGATGCTGGCGTCCTGGGGGCCGGTGATCTGGTTCATCTGCGCGGTGACCGAGTGCGTCATGTATGCTGGCTTCCCCGAGTTGTTCGGCCACCGGCCGCTGATCGTCGCCTCGCACCTTGCGGTGGCGCTGCTCTACATAGTGTTCCGCGTGGTGATCTGGATCCAGAAGCGGCAACCCCGGCGATAGCAATTCCGGCCAGGATCGTTGGCTAAATCTTTAGGTTAATTATCCTTGCTCGGGTGACCGTCCGTTAAGCCTCTTTCGAAACCCCTTACCGGTAAGCTCTTGTTAGCCTTGGCGTTTAAGTCGAATTTTATGAGTATTCGATAGTGTCGCGGTCAAGGTGAAGAACAAAAAATCACCGGGCGACAAACGAGAGGCAAAGACAATGATCAATTCGCGTCCGGCGGCGAAGACCGCCAACGTATCCGATGACCGCCGCGAGGCGATCCGTTCGCTGTACATGGAATCGCTGCAGCTGGTCGAGCGGCTGCATCGCCGTCTGCTTGATGTGATCAAGGACGAATTCGACCGCAACGGTCGCTCCGACATCAACGCCATCCAGGCGCTGCTCCTGTTCAACATCGGCAATTCGGAGCTGACCGCCGGCGAACTGCGCTCGCGTGGCTACTATCTCGGCTCGAACGTCTCCTACAATCTGAAGAAGCTGGTCGATCTCGGCTTCATCAACCACCAGCGCTCGCGCATCGACCGCCGTTCGGTGCGGGTTTCGCTGACGCCGAAGGGCAATGAGGTGGCGGAAGTCGTCGCCGGCCTCTACGAGCGCCATGTCGGTTCGATCGAGCAGGTTGGCGGCATCAACACGGAGGAGTTCAAGCAGATGAACCGCGCCCTGCAGCGCCTGGATCGGTTCTGGAACGATACCATCGCCTACCGGATGTAATCGCATCCGCCGCATCTAGATTTGAAGCTGGACTACGGAAGTGCTGCCGCGGAGTGGACCAAAGGCCGGTGCCGAAAAGCACCGGTCTTGCCGTTTCGTCAGGCCGGCCGATCCAAATTCGAGCAACAGCCACGTTGCCGCCATATTCCAATGGAACCGAAGATGCGGGTGATGCTGGGGCCAAAGCCGTGCATTTGTCCTGTGCTCAAGTCACTTCCCATGTGGTTTTACACCGAAGTGATGCGGGCCATGGTTGGCTAATTGTTAAGAAGCCAACTCTAGAGTGCGGGCGAGACCGCCCGGTGGGTTGAATTGTAGCAAGAATGTCTGGAACGTCCATGAGAACCAGCCGCCGTTTCTTCCTTTCAGGAGCCTCCGCGCTCGCAGCCGCAATGGTCGCCGGCCGCGCCAGTGCACAGGATGTGATCGGGGATATCCTGAAATCCTCGGCGCGCGGCAATTGGGACGACCAATTCGATGCGCGTGCCAGCGAAGGCGGCAAGGTTGCCTCGACGCTGCCGATCTTCAGCCTGCAGACGGTGTCCTTCACCGAGCAGGCGATCATGCAGTATCAGAATATCGTCGCGCAAGGCGGCTGGGAACAGGTTCCAGACACCAAGAAGCTGCAGCTTGGCGTCGAGGATCCCGATGTGGTGCCGCTGCGCAGGCGCTTGATGATATCGGGCGATCTGGCGCAGAGCGCCGGGCTCTCGGAAGCGTTCGATTCGTACGTCGACTCGGCGCTCAAGCGCTTCCAGTTGCGTCACGGCTTGCCGGCCGACGGAACCACGGGCAAATATACTTTCGCGGCAATGAACGTGTCGGCGCCGGTTCGGCTTGGTCAGCTCCAGACCAATCTGCAACGGCTGCGTGAGCGGGCCGGCACGCTTGGCAACCGCTATGTTCTGGTCGACATCCCGGCGGCGCAGATCGAGGCTGTCGAGAACGACCGCGTTGTGCTGCGCCACACCGCAATCGTCGGCAAGATCGATCGCCAGACGCCGATCGTCAATTCCAAGATCAACGAAATCATCGTCAATCCGTACTGGAACGCGCCGGTCTCGATCGTGCGCAAGGATATCATTCCGCTGATGCGGAAGGACCCCAACTATCTCAAGGACAGCCATATCCGCCTGTTTGCGCCGGACGGCAGCGAGGTCGACCCAATGACGGTCGACTGGTCGACCGATGATGCCGCCAAATACCGCTTCCGCCAGGATCCCGGTTCCGGCAACGCGATGGCCTCAGTCAAGATCAATTTTCCCAGCCCGGACGGCGTCTACATGCACGACACGCCGCAGCAGAGCCTGTTCGGCAAGCTGATGCGCTTCGATTCCTCTGGCTGCGTGCGGGTTCAGAACGTGCGCGACCTCGTCACCTGGATTCTGCGCGACACACCGGGCTGGGATCGCCAGCATTTCGAGGCGGCGATCAAGACCGGGGAGAACACGCCGGTGCAGGTCACCAATCCGGTGCCGGTTTATTTTCTCTACGTCTCGGCCTGGTCGACAGGGCCGGGCGTGGTCCAGTTCCGTGACGACATTTACGGCCTCGACGGAGCCAACGAGCTGCAGATCACATCCGCGCTCTAAGCAGCTGAGTTCATTTGCAAAAGGCCGCCGGAAGGCGGCCTTTTTCGTTGCCGAGTCTTTCGCGGAAAGCTTTGCTGGGCCGATTGCCGGAAAAAGGACGCGGCGCTGTAGTCGGAAATCGCATCATGCATGTCGCAATGTTCATTCTGGTCGTGCTCATCTTCGTCGCCGTTTCGGGCGCGCTGGTCCGGCTGGTGCGGGTGCCGCTGCCGGTACTGCAGATCGCCATCGGTGCAGCGCTCGCCTGGCCGGTGCGCGGCATGCATGTCGAGATCGATCCCGAGCTGTTCCTGCTAGTGTTCATCCCACCGCTGCTGTTCAGCGACGCCTATGGTGCGCCCAAGCGCGAACTGATCGCGCTGCGCGGGCCGATCCTCGACCTCGCCATCGGGCTGGTCTTCTTCACCATTGTCGGCTTCGGCTACGCTTTGCACTGGCTTGTCCCGAGCATCCCGCTCGTCGTCGCTTTCGCACTTGCTGCGGTGCTGTCGCCCACCGATGCGGTGGCCGTCTCCTCGATCGTCGACAAGAGCCTGGTCCCGGCCCGGCTGATGCACATCCTGGAGGGCGAGGCGCTGCTCAACGATGCGTCGGGCCTCGTGATGTTCCGCTTTGCGGTGGCAGCTGCCTTGACCGGCAGCTTCTCCTTCGTCGCGGCATCCGTGACTTTCCTCTATGCCGTCGCTGCCGGCATCCTGGCCGGCGTGGCTGCCTTGTTCGTCGCCGCCAAGGTGCTGCAATTGCTGAACCGTATCGGCGGCGTGCCGTCCGAGGCGCAGGTGCTGGTCATGGTCCTGCTGCCGTTCATCGCCTATCTCGGCGCCGAGAATGTCGGCGCCTCGGGCATTCTGGGGGCGGTCACGGCCGGAGTGCTCACCGGCGGCTCCGGGATTTTCCGCTTTCTCGGCGTCTCGGCGCGCATACAGACCGTATCGCTGTGGACGACGCTATCCTTCGTCTTCAACGGCGCGCTGTTCATCCTGCTCGGGTTGCAGCTTCCCGAAATCATCGGCAACGTGCCGCCTGAGCTCGGCAGCCGCTATCCGGTCATCCAGCCAATCGCCACGGTGGTCGCGCTGACACTATGCCTGATCGGGCTGCGCTTCCTGTGGATCTGGGTCGGCGACATCGCGACGCGCGTCTCGGCGCGATTACGCGAGCAGAAGGCCGAGCCGTTCGGGCTGCGCGTCCGGATCGCCGGCTCTGTTGCCGGCGTGCGCGGCGCCATCACGCTGGCCGGCATCCTGTCGCTGCCGCTCACCATGCCGAATGGTTCGCCCTTTCCGGCGCGCGACGTGGTGATCTTCCTCGCCGCAGGCGTCATCATCTGCTCATTGCTCATAGCCAGCCTTGCCTTGCCCAAGGTGGCACGGGGGCTGGTCGAGCCGGGCGAGGATCCTGGCGCTGCCGAGGAGCGTCTTGCGCGCGTGGGCGCGGCCAACGCCGCCATCGCCCGCATCGAGAGCATGGCCGGCGCGACCGACGGCGATGAAGGGGAAATACCCGGCGCCCGGCTTGCCGCCGCCGATAGCATCGTCGCCGGCTACCGTCGCCGCATCGCTGCCTCCGACGAGGCCGACGAGGCGCGCGCCGAGGCCCGCGAGGCCGGACGGCTGGAGCTCGAATTGAGGCTGGCGGGCATTGAGGCCGAACGCGCAGCGGTTCGCGCAATGTTTCGCAGCGGCCAGATTAACGACCATACGATGCAGGCGCTGTTCACCGAGATCACGCTCACCGAGGCCCTGCTGAAGGGCCGGCAGGCAAGGAAATAGAGGCTGCCAGTCTCTCTGGCGCAATCCGGCCAGCAAATTTCGCGCTGCAAACGTGGCGGGCCGAAAGCAACTGTGTTAATGGCGCGACAGACCCCGAACCTTGAGGATTTCAGCCCATGGCAACAGCAGCGGCAGTGTCGAACAAATTCGAATCCTTTTTCGAAACCACGCTTGCCGATGCCGACCCCGAGATTTTCGGCGCAATCCGCAACGAACTCGGCCGCCAGCGCCACGAGATCGAGCTGATTGCCTCGGAAAATATCGTCTCGCGTGCCGTGCTCGAGGCACAGGGGTCGATCATGACCAACAAATATGCCGAGGGCTATCCGGGCAAGCGCTACTATGGCGGCTGCCAATTCGTCGATGTCGCCGAGGAACTGGCCATCGAACGCGCGAAAAAGCTGTTCGGCTGCAACTTCGCCAACGTCCAGCCGAATTCCGGTAGCCAGATGAACCAGGCGGTGTTCCTGGCGTTGCTGCAGCCCGGCGACACCTTCATGGGCCTCGACCTCAATTCCGGCGGACACCTGACACATGGCTCGCCGGTCAATATGAGCGGCAAATGGTTCAAGGTCGTCTCCTATGGCGTACGCCGGGACGATCATCTGCTCGACATGGATGCGATCGAGAAGACCGCCCATGAGACCAGGCCGAAATTGATCCTGGCCGGCGGCACAGCCTATTCACGTGTCTGGGACTGGAAGCGTTTTCGCGAGATCGCCGATTCGATCGGTGCCTATCTGATGGTCGACATGGCCCACATCGCCGGCCTGGTCGCCGGCGGCATGCATCCGTCGCCGCTGCCGCATGCCCATGTGGTCACCACCACGACGCACAAATCGCTGCGCGGGCCGCGCGGCGGCATGATCCTTTGCAACGACGAGGATATTGCCAAGAAGATGAATTCGGCCGTCTTCCCCGGCCTGCAGGGTGGACCGCTGATGCATGTGATCGCCGCCAAGGCGGTGGCTCTGGGCGAGGCGCTGAAGCCGAGCTTCAAGATCTATGCGGAGAGCGTCGTCGCCAATGCCAAGGCGCTGGCCTCCAGTCTGCAGGAAACCGGTCTCGACATCGTCTCCGGCGGCACCGACAACCATCTGATGTTGGTCGACCTGCGTCCCAAGAACGCCACCGGCAAGCGCGCCGAGGCTGCCCTTGGCCGCGCCAACATCACCTGCAACAAGAACGGCATCCCCTTCGATCCGGAAAAGCCTTTCGTGACATCGGGCGTTCGGCTCGGCACGCCGGCCGGCACCACGCGCGGCTTCGGTCAGGCCGAGTTCCGCGAGATCGGCAAGCTGATCGCCGAAGTGCTGGATGGACTGAAGGTCGCCAATTCCGACGAAGGCAACGCGGCCGTCGAGGCAACCGTGAAGGCCAAGGTGGCGGCATTGACGGATCGTTTTCCGCTTTACCCGTATCTTGGTTGACGCAGGGCGTCGGTCCCCCAACTGTGACGGCGCCGATCAACTGGCCACGGCTGCATCTCGGAGACGCTTGATGATGATGCGAATTTTCCGTTTCACCAGTGTTGGCGCTGCCTTGCTCACCTTAGCCACCTCTCAGCTACTCGGCGCGGCCTTGGCGCAGACCGAGCCGACGCCGGCAGCACCCAAGACAGAAACCTTCGGCAGGTGGTCCACCACGGTGGACGAGGTCAACACCGGTGAGGACGTGCGCAAGACCTGCGCCGCCTCGACGGTCTTTTTCGACGCTAACGGCACCAGTGGCACCCTCACGCTGGCCATCTCGAATGGCGACGTACTGCCACCCGAGGGCTATCCGAGCCTCATCATCGCCGTGAGAAACAGTGACTTGCCCAAGGGGGACAACATCCCGGCGGTGTTCCGCGACGTCAACGACAAGATCAAGGCTGGTTTTCATATTATCGCCGACGGACAGTGGATGATGGACAACAAACCCGAGACCACGGTTGCCATACTGCGTGCCATGCGCCGTACCAGCGCCCTCGATGTCAGCTTCGCCGACAAGCCGGTCGCGACGATATCGATGGACGGCTTCACCAAGGCCTATCGCTATCTCGGCACGTCCTGCGGCTTCCCGACCGGCGACGTCGCTCCCTGATTGGCGTATTGCCGTCCAACTAATTGCCGCTCTCGCAATTTTCCTCGTGCCTCGCTATCTCTGAGACGCGATCGGTCATCGGCCATACTTTGCCATCGTGGCAAAAACCTCTAAGCCGTTCGCACTACGAGAATCGCGAACCGAAGGCTCTCCATGCGCTGTCCCTACTGTCAGTCCGAAGATACGCAGGTGAAGGATTCGCGCCCTGCCGAAGACGGTGCAGCGATCCGCAGGCGGCGCGTCTGCCCGGATTGCGGCGGCCGCTTCACCACTTTCGAGCGCGTCCAATTGCGCGATCTCGTCGTGGTGAAGAAGTCTGGACGCAAGGTGCCGTTCGACCGCGACAAGTTGCTGCGCTCTGTCGAGATCGCGGTACGCAAGCGCAATGTCGACCCGGAACGTATCGATCGGGCGGTGACCGGCATCGTGCGCCAGCTCGAAAGCTCGGGCGAGACCGAGGTGGCCTCGGGGGAAGTCGGCCGGCTGGTCATGGAGGCGCTTAAGTCGCTCGATGATGTCGCCTATGTGCGCTTTGCCTCCGTCTACCGCAATTTCCGCGAGGCCAAGGATTTCCACGACGTGTTGGGCGAACTCAAAGGCGACGAGCTCAAAGCCGACGAGCCCAGGGGCGAAGAGCTGAAGAGCGAAGAGGACGCCAGCTGAGCATGGCAGGGTCCGGACGCAGCACGGCTGAACAAGAGGTCCTCGATCGCCGCTATATGGCGGCAGCCCTCAGGCTGTCGCGCAAGAATGCCGGGCGGACCTCGACCAACCCTTCCGTCGGCACGCTGATCGTGCGCGATGACGGCGACGGGCCGATGATCGTCGGCAGCGGCGTCACCGCCGTCGGCGGCCGGCCGCATGCCGAGACCGAGGCTTTGGCAGAGGCCGGCGAACTGGCGCGCGGCGCCACCGCCTATGTAACGCTGGAGCCCTGCGCCCATCACGGCCGCACGCCGCCTTGCGCCAATGCGCTGGTCAGTGCCGGCGTGGCGCGTGTGGTCGGCGCTGCCAGCGATCCTGACCCGCGTGTTTCCGGCAAGGGCTATGCAATCTTGCGTGCCGCCGGCGTCGAAGTGGTGGAAAAAGTGTTGGCGGCCGAGGCTGCGGAGCAGATGGCCGGCTATTTAATTCGATCTCTGAAAAAACGCCCGGAAGTGATCCTGAAACTTGCGCTTTCGAGCGACAACAAGATCGGCGTGAAAGGCGAGGGACAGGTCTCCATCACCGGCGATATCGCCCGACGCGAAGTCTATCTGATGCGCGCCGAAGCCGATGGCATATTGATCGGCATCGGCACGGCACTGGAGGACGATCCGGCGCTGACGGTTCGGCTTCCGGGACTGGAGAGCCGTTCGCCAGCGCGCATCGTACTCGACCGTCAGATCAGGTTACCCGAGACTTCGAAACTGGTCGCCGGCGTCGACCGTGTGCCGCTCTATGTCGCTGCCTGCGCCGAGGCCGATCCGCACCGGCGCGCCACGCTCGAACGCGCCGGCGTGCGCTTCATCGGCACTGAGACGTATGAAGGCGATATTGCGCTGCCGGAACTGCTCGAGGATCTGGCGGCACTCGGCATGGCCAGCGTGCTGATCGAGGGCGGCGCCAAGATCGCCAAGGCCTTCCTCGCCGAACAAGTGGTCGACCGCATCGTGCTGTTTCAGGGGCCGGATGCGATCGGCGGGGACGGCATTGCATCGCCAGTCGATGCCAACAATATCCCGCCGGGATTTCGCAAATTGCGCAACATGCGTTTCGGCGAAGATACATATGCGGAATGGATAAGAGACATCTAGGACCGAACTGATGTTCACGGGGCCAAACTAATGTTCACTGGAATCGTCACCGATGTCGGCACCGTCGCTGCCGTGAAGCCGCTCAGGGAAGGCGTCGGTTTGCGTATCGACACCGCTTACGATCCGCAGACCATTGCCATCGGTGCCTCGATTTCCTGTGGCGGCGTCTGCCTGACGGTGACGGGATTGCCGGAAGACGGCGCCAACGAGCGCTGGTTCGAGGTCGAGGCCTGGGAAGAAGCACTCAGGCTGACGACCGCGATGGGCTGGAAATCCGGCACGCGCATCAACCTGGAGCGGGCGCTGAAGATCGGCGACGAGCTTGGCGGCCATATCGTTTCAGGCCATGTAGACGGCATGGCCGAGATCGTGGGGCGCAAGGAGGACGGTGACGCCGTTCGCTTCACTCTGGATGCACCGCGAGAGCTGGCCAAATTCATCGCGCCCAAGGGCTCCGTCGCACTCGACGGCACTTCGCTGACCGTCAACAAGGTCGAAGGCAGCCGCTTCGACGTGCTGTTGATCCACCACTCACTGACGGTCACCACCTGGGGCGAACGCCAGGTCGGCGATCGCGTCAATCTCGAGATCGACACCATGGCCCGCTATGCGGCGCGACTGGTGGAGGCGGCTAAAGAGGGGCTTTGAGGCGCTCGTCCATAAAGCCCATTCCCTGGTGCGACCGCCGCCGAGTTGGCCTTGAAAGTTCCTTCGGCAATCTTCCGCTTGCGATCAAACCGGCTTCGGCCTAAGTCACCGGCGATCCCCGGAGACATCTATGGCAGGCACATCCCAACACGGCAAAGCGTTCATCCGTCCGAAGAAGAAGGCCCACGTTCTTGTCATCGAGGCGCGCTTTCACGACGACCTTGCCGACGCGTTGCTCGAAGGCGCGACAAAGGCCCTCGAGGAAGCGGGCGCGACATACGATGTCGTCACCGTTCCGGGCTCGCTCGAAATCCCGGCGGTGATTTCCTTCGCGCTCGACGGTGCCTCCGAAGGCGGGACGAACTATGACGGCTTCGTCGCCCTCGGCACGGTGGTCCGCGGCGACACCTATCATTTCGATATCGTCGCCAATGAATCCAGCCGTGCCCTGATGGACCTGTCCGTGCAGGATGCGGTCTGCATCGGCAACGGCATCCTGACCACCGAAAACGACGAACAGGCCTGGACACGGGCCAGGCGTTCGGAAGGCGACAAGGGCGGCTTTGCCGCGCGTGCGGCGCTGACCATGATCGCTCTAAAGGAACAGCTGGGAGCGCCCTCGTGAGCGAACCCGCTTCGCCCGGCCAGCCCACGGTGCGCCACGCCAACAAGCGCGGTGCTGCCCGTCTGGCCGCCGTGCAGGCGCTCTACCAGATGGATGTCGCCGGCAGCGGCGTCTTCGAGATCACCGCCGAGTACGAGGCGTTCAGGCTCGGCAAGGAAGTCGACGGCGCGCTCTATCGCGAGGCCGACGCGCAATGGTTTCGCGCCATTCTTGCCGGCGTTGTCGAGCACCAGAAGACCATCGATCCAGTCATCCGACAGGCGCTGACCGAGGACTGGCCTCTGTCGAGGCTCGATTCCACATTGCGCGCCATATTGCGCGCCGGCGTCTACGAGCTGATGCAGCGCGAGGACGTGCCGGTGGCGGTTATCGTCTCCGAATATGTCGACATCGCCAAGGCATTTTACGAGGAAGACGAGCCTAAACTGGTCAATGCGGTGCTTGATCGCGTGTCGCGCCGGGTGCGTGGCGAGGGCCGCGGCAAGGACGCCTCATGACTGCTATCGTCGCCGTTGGGGCGGGCAAGGAAGCGCGTCGCACCGCCTTCATCCTCGCAGCCTCGCAGGCGATCATCGGCTCGGCCGCACCCATCGCCATTTCCATGGGCGGATTGGCGGGGCAGTACCTGCTCGATGCTGACAAGTCGCTGGCAACCGCGCCGATCACCGGTTTCAATGTCGGCGTGGCGCTCGGTTCCTTGCCGGCCGCGGCGATCATCCGCCGGCTCGGCCAGCGCGACGGCTTCATGACCGGCACAGCGGTCACGGCGCTTGGCGGGCTGGTCGCCACGCTGGCGCTGTTTCATGCCAGCTTCTGGCTATTCGCTTTCGGCTTGGCCGTGATCGGCATCGGAGGCGCCTTCGTCCAGCAGTTCCGCTTTGCCGCCGCCGACAATGCGCCGCCTGAATTCAAGGCGCGCGCCATCTCCTTCGTGCTGGCCGGCGGCATCGTCACCGCCATCCTTGGACCGCAGATCGTCATCTTCACCGGCGACCTGTTCTCGCCGGTGAAGTTTGCCGGCTCGTTTGCGTCCATCCTGGTGCTGGCGGCGGTCGGCGCCGCCATTCTCTCTTTGTTGCGCATCCCGGCCAAGGCAACCGACAAGGTGGAAATCGCCGACAGCGACGCCCGGCCGCTCTCGGAAATCGTCACCAGGCCGCGCTTCGTCGCAGCGCTGTTTTGCGCCGTCGGCAGCTACGCGCTGATGAGCTTCGTCATGACGGGCGCGCCGCTGGCCATGGTCGGCTGCGGCCTTTCGACCGACGACGCCACGCTAGGCATTTCCTGGCATGTGATGGCGATGTTCGCGCCGAGCTTCTTCACGGGGTCGCTGATCTATCGCTTCGGCGCTGAGCGGATCCTGGCCATCGGCCTGGTGCTGCTGATTGGCTGCGCCATAGTGGCGCTGTCAGGGTTGGCACTGTGGCAGTTCTGGACGGCGCTGATCCTGCTCGGCCTTGGCTGGAACTTCAGCTTCATCGGTGCCACCGCCATGGTGGCCGACAGCTACCAGTCATCCGAAAAAGGCAAGGTCCAGGGGTTTCACGATTTCGTCCTGTTCGGCTCCGTCGCCTTCGCCTCGCTGATGTCGGGGGCGGTCTACAATGCCTGGGGCTGGGAGATGTTGAACTGGATGATTTTCCCGGTCGTCGTGCTGTGCTTCGTGGCACTGGGCGTGTTGAAGATGACGGGCTTGCGCGCGGCCAGCTGACGTCACGCTGTCGGGACGAGGCAACGGCGGAGTCACTCGCATCCGAACAAAATTATTGCGCCCATCCCCTTTCTTATGAAACCGTGTACCCCGACGGGGCATCGAAGCCATGCTCATATGCGGCAGCCGTATTCCGGTTCACAGCAAGGGATTTGTGAGATGTTTTCAATCAAGGTTCTGGCCGGCGCTGTACTGGCGCTCGGAGTTGCGTTGGCCTCGGCGAGTGCCCAGGTGGTGGTGTCGTCGAAGATCGACACCGAGGGCGGCGTGCTCGGCAATATCATCCAACTGGTGCTGAACGCCAACAATATCCAGACCACCGACCGCATCCAACTCGGCGGCACACCTGTGGTGCGCAAGGCGATTACAGCCGGCGAGATAGACATCTATCCGGAATACACCGGCAACGCCGCCTTCTTCTTCGAGAAGGCCGACGATCCGGTGTGGAAAGACGCCGCCAAGGCCTACGAGACTGCCAAGAAGCTCGACTACGACGCCAACAAGATCGTCTGGCTGTCACCGTCACCGGCGAACAATACTTGGGCGATCGCCCTGCGCAAGGAGGTCGCGGATACCAATAAGCTCGTCACCCTTTCCGACTTCGGCAAGTATGTCTCGGGCGGCGGCAAGGTGGTGCTGGCGGCCTCCGCCGAGTTCGTCAATTCGGCGGCCGCGCTGCCCGCTTTCCAGAAGACCTATGGCTTCACGCTGAAGCCGGACCAGTTGATCACGCTGTCGGGCGGCGACACGGCGGCGACAATTGCCGCCGCAGCCAACCAGACCAACGGCGCCAACGCCGCCATGGTCTATGGCACCGACGGCGGTATCGCGCCCTCCGGCCTCGTCGTGCTTGAGGACGACAAGGGTGTGCAGCCGGTCTACCAGCCGGCGCCGATCATCCGCGAGGCGGTGCTGAAGGAGCATCCCGAAATCGAGACGCTGCTGAAGCCGGTGTTCGCCAAGCTCGATCTCGTCACGTTGCAGGAGTTGAATGGTCGCGTGCAGGTTGGCGGCGAGCCGGTCAAGGGCGTCGCCGAGGACTTTTTGAAAAAGAACGGCTTCCTGAAGTAAGGCGATTCCGGCGCTCCGCTTTCGAGGTGCGCCGGATCGGCCGATGGGGGAGGGCGTGCGCATCCGGTTCGACAAGCTCGGCGTGGTCATCGCGGCGATATCGGCCTATGCGGCTTTTGCGGCGCCATTCGCCACCTTCCGCGCCAATCGCATCGTACCCGGCGAGGCGCGCTCGATCCTCGAATCTTTGCCTGCGACGGTCGGTCCGCTGTTGATGGCGATTGTCGTCGCAGCGGCGCTCATTGCGCTGCTGAAAACGCCGCTTGCTCTGCGCCTCGCCGCCAGTGTGGTTGCGCTTGCAGCGCTGGCGCTGCTGATCGGCGTCGCCGGCAGTTTCCTGACACCCGCCGGCAACACCTTCGCCCGTATCTCGCCGGCTTCGGGCTTTTGGCTGCTCATCTTCGCCTTCACGCTTCTGCTCGCCGACGTGCTTACGCGGCTGAACCTGTCGCCGCAGGTACGCATCGGCGTGCTTGTTGTCGCCGCCGCGGCGATCGGGCTGCTGCTCGTCTCGGGAAGCTGGAACAGCCTGTCGATCCTCAAGGAATATTTCAATCGCGCCGATAGTTTTTGGGCGGAAGGCTCCAAGCACGTGACGCTGGCGCTGGGTTCGCTGGCGGCAGCGGTGATTATCGGCCTGCCGCTCGGCATCCTCTGCCACCGCGTCGAGAAATTGCGAGCCGGCGTGCTCAACGTGCTGAACATCATCCAGACCATTCCTTCGATCGCGCTGTTCGGCCTCTTGATTGCACCGCTCGGCTGGGTCGCTTCGCATGTTCCGGGTGCTGCCGCGCTCGGCATTCGCGGCATCGGTACAGCGCCGGCTTTCGTCGCTTTGTTCCTCTATTCACTGCTGCCGGTAGTGGCCAACACCGTGGTCGGCCTTGCCGGTGTGCCGCGTGCCGCCAACGACGCAGCGCGCGGCATGGGCATGACCGACCGCCAGCGGCTGTTCGGCGTCGAGTTTCCGCTGGCCTTCCCGGTGATCCTCACCGGCATCCGCATCGTGCTGGTGCAGAATATCGGCCTCGCCACGATTGCCGCGTTGATCGGCGGCGGCGGCTTTGGCGTGTTCGTATTCCAAGGGGTCGGCCAGACGGCGATGGACCTGGTGCTGCTCGGTGCTGTTCCGACGGTGGTGCTGGCCTTCGCCGCTGCCATCATCCTCGATGCAGTGATCGAAATGAGCGCCAGCAAGCGCAGGGTTGAAACGGCATGATCGAGATCGAAGGCGTCACCAAGCGCTTCGGCGAGACGACAGTCGTCGACGACGTGTCGATAGTAATCGAGCCGCGCAGCATCGCCGTCATCGTCGGCACCTCCGGCTCCGGCAAGACGACGCTGCTTCGCATGATAAACCGGCTGGTCGAGCCGACATCGGGCGTGATCAAGCTCGACGGCGTCGACAACCGCTCGGTCCCGGATTATGAGCTGCGCCGCAGCATCGGCTATGCCATCCAGGGCCACGGGCTGTTTCCGCATCGCACGGTGGCGCAGAACATCGCCACTGTGCCGGTATTGCTCGGCTGGGACGCCAACCGCATCAAGGCCCGCGTCGACGAGCTGATGACGCTATACCAGCTCGACCCGCAAGCCTACGGGCCACGCTATCCGCATGAGCTTTCCGGCGGTCAGCAGCAGCGCGTCGGCGTCGCCCGGGCGCTTGCCGCGGAACCCAACGTGCTGTTGATGGATGAGCCCTTCGGCGCGCTCGATCCGATCATCCGCAACAAGGCGCAGGAGGATCTGCTGGCGATCCAGAAACGCTTCGGCACCACCATCATCCTCGTCACCCATGACATGGAAGAGGCCGTTCACATGGGCGACAAGATCGCGGTGATGGATGGCGGCAAAGTAGTGCAATATGCCGCGCCGGCCGAGATACTGGCGAAACCGGCCAGCGCGTTTGTCGAGACCCTGGTTGGCGCCAGTGAAAAACCGTTCCGGCTGTTGTCGCTTGGCCGGGTGCGCGACGCGGTGGAAAAAGGCACGGCCGAAGGCGAGGCGATCCCCGGTGACGCCAGCCAACGCGACGCGCTCGCCGAACTCCTGTGGTCGGGCCGCCCGGCACTTCCGGTGAAAGATGCCGACGGCAAGCCGCTTGGCCGCGTCACTGTGGACGGGCTGGTTAAGCGCGCGGCGAGGCCTGCATGAAAGCCTGGTTTCCCTTGCTGCTCAGGCTTGCCCTGGTGGTGATGCTTATTGCCTTCGTCACCAATCCCGGCTGGTTCGAACCGCTGCTGAAGCCGCTGACAGAGAACAACGCGCCGGTAATCTACAATCAGGGCAGCCTTTTGACGTTGACGCTGCTGCATCTGCGGACCGTGCTGATCGCGACCGTTGCCGCGACGGTCGTTGCGGTCGCGCTCGCCATTCTGGTCACCAGGCCAGCCGGCGCCGAATTCCTGCCGCTGTCGCGCAGCCTGGTCAATATCGGCCAGACCTTTCCGCCGGTGGCGGTGCTGGCGCTTGCCGTGCCGGCCGTCGGCTTCGGCGAAAAGCCGACGCTGATTGCGCTGTTTCTCTACGGACTGCTGCCGATCTTCGAGAATGCGCTGACCGGCCTGACGACGCTGCCGGCCAACGTAGTCGAGACGGCGCGTGGCGCCGGCATGACCGGCTGGCAAAGACTGGTCAAGGTCGAGCTGCCGCTCAGCGCGCCGATCATTCTCGGTGGTATCCGGCTGTCGGTGGTGATCAGCCTCGCCACCGCGACCATCGGCTCGACGGTAGCGGCGAGGACACTGGGCGAGGTGATCATCGCCGGCCTGCTGTCGAACAACCTCGCCTTCATCCTGCAGGGTGGCCTGATCGTCGCCGCCCTTGCCGTGCTGATCTATGACGGGCTGTCGGCGGTCGAGCGCTATACCGCCCGGCGCATGGGACGCGAGCCCGAGTAGCGTCTCGGGGCGAAGTTCGCTCTTTTTTCAGTGGCCGGTCGACCGCGTCGGATGATCGAGCGTCAGTTCCAGCGTTGTGCTCGTCTCGCCGGTGATCCAGCGGCGGCGGATGATGGCGAAGTCGTGCTGTGTGTCGGCTCTAACCACAGAGACCAAGTCGCCCACCGCGCAATCACTGTCGAGATCGAGGGCTTCGACAGTCTCGGCAATGTCTTGCTTGCCGGCATAATGTCTCGCAATGGCTGTGAGCACGATGATCACTGGCCCACCCGTTGCGCGATCTTCGGGACTCGGCGATTGATGAGTGCGATGCCCCGATCTTTCAGCAGGAGTTCTTGCCATGACCGCGCGTTTCTCCAAGATCGTCATGTGTTTGTGTCTGGCGGCTTTCGCCTTCCTCGTCGCCTTCGGCAACATCACCGATTACGGCTCAAACTTCGCCTTTGTCCAGCATGTGCTGAGCATGGACACGACCTTTCCCGGCAATGCACTGATGTACCGCTCGATCATCAACCCGTCGCTGTGGACGGCTGGCTACTGGCTGATCATCATTGGCGAGGCTCTGACCTGCCTGCTTTACCTAATCGCCGCCTGGCAACTCTGGCAGGCACGCAACGCCAGCGGACAGGCTTTCAACGATGCCAAGAAGTTCGCCATCATTGCCGCCACAATGGGCTTCCTCGTTTGGTATTTCGGCTTCATGGTCGTTGGCGGCGAGTGGTTCGCCATGTGGCAGTCTTCGACTTGGAATGGTCAGGAGGCGGCGTTCAAATTTTACATCACCATGCTGCTGGTGCTGGTCTTCGTCGTCCAGCCGGACGGGGACCCGCGTAAAGCCTGACCACTGTTCGCCGATTTCAACCGATCTAACCGGATGGCAGTGTCGACAGGCGCTGCCGTCCAGCCTTTTGGGCGAAACCCGGGATCTTTTGGGCGAAAGCCGGACAGGAACGGAACAATATCTTGACGTTCCGAGCCCTGTTTCGCATAAGCCGCTGCGAAGGGACGGATTCCGGTTGCGGAAAATTCGTCCCCTGTCTCAACGGCCCGGGGAGGGGTTCTTTTGGGCCACCAATCGAGGAAAATTCGGCAATGACCATAATTTCAGCTGTCATCGCCTGCGGTCTGCTTTCAGTCCTTTACGCCATCTGGGCGACACGTTCGGTCCTCGCGGCCGATCAGGGCAATGCACGCATGCAGGAAATTTCCGCGGCCATCCGCGAAGGCGCGCAGGCTTATCTGGCGCGCCAGTACACCACCATCGCCATCGTCGGCGTCGTGGTCCTGCTGCTTGCCTGGTGGCTGCTTTCGATCACCGCCGCCATCGGCTTCCTGATCGGCGCCGTTCTATCGGGTGCCGCTGGCTTCATCGGCATGCACGTCTCGGTGCGCGCTAATGTGCGTACCGCGCAGGCGGCTTCCAACAGCCTCGCTGCCGGCCTCGAGATCGCCTTCAAGTCGGGCGCCATCACTGGCATGCTGGTTGCTGGCCTGGCGCTGCTCGGCGTCTCGATCTACTACCTGATCCTGACCCAGTTCATGGGTCTGCAGCCAAACGATCGCGTCGTCATCGACTCGCTTGTTTCGCTCGGCTTCGGCGCCTCGCTGATCTCGATCTTCGCCCGTCTCGGCGGCGGCATCTTCACCAAGGGCGCCGACGTCGGCGGCGATCTTGTCGGCAAGGTTGAAGCCGGCATTCCCGAAGACGATCCACGCAATCCGGCCACCATTGCCGACAATGTCGGCGACAATGTCGGCGATTGCGCCGGCATGGCCGCCGACCTGTTCGAGACCTATGCGGTGACCGTGGTCGCCACCATGGTCCTCGCCGCCATCTTCTTCGGTGGCACCGACGTTCTCGGCGCGGCCATGCTCTATCCGCTGGCCATCTGCGGCGCCTGCATTCTCACCTCGATCGTCGGCACTTTCTTCGTCAAGCTCGGTTCCAGCGGCTCGATCATGGGCGCGCTCTACAAGGGCCTGATCGTCACCGGCCTGCTGTCAATTGTCGGCCTTGCCGTGGCCACCTCGGCATGCATCGGCTGGGGTGAGATCGGCACCGTCGCCGGCATGACCATCACCGGCACGAACCTGTTCATCTGCGGCCTTGTCGGCCTTGCGGTGACCGGCCTCATCGTGGTGATCACCGAATATTATACCGGCACCAACAAGCGTCCGGTGAACTCCATCGCCCAGGCCTCGGTCACCGGTCACGGCACCAATGTCATCCAGGGCCTCGCGGTCTCGCTGGAAGCGACGGCGTTGCCGGCGATCGTCATCGTCGGCGGCATCATCTCGACATACCAGCTCGCCGGCCTCTACGGCACGGCGATCGCGGTGACGACGATGCTTGGCCTCGCCGGCATGATCGTCGCGCTCGATGCCTTCGGCCCGGTCACTGACAATGCCGGCGGCATTGCCGAAATGGCCGGCCTACCCAAGGAAGTGCGCCAGTCAACCGACGCGCTCGACGCTGTCGGCAACACCACCAAGGCGGTAACCAAGGGCTACGCCATCGGTTCGGCCGGCCTCGGCGCGCTGGTGCTGTTCGCGGCCTACTCTAACGACCTGAAGTTCTTTGCCGCCAATGGCGACAAATACCCCTACTTCCAGGGCATGGGCGACGTCTCCTTCGACCTCTCCAATCCTTACGTCGTCGCCGGCCTGATCTTCGGTGGCCTGATCCCGTATCTGTTCGGCGGCATCGCCATGACCGCCGTCGGCCGCGCCGCGGGTGCTATCGTCCAGGAGGTGCGCAAGCAGTTCCGGGAGGATCCGGGCATCATGGCAGGCACCTCGAAGCCGAACTATGCGCGCGCCGTCGACCTTCTGACCAAGGCAGCGATCCGGGAGATGATCGTTCCGTCATTGCTGCCGGTGCTGGCGCCGCTGGTGGTCTATTTCGGCGTCCTCCTGATCTCCGGTTCGAAGGCATCCGCCTTTGCCGCGCTTGGCGCCTCGCTGCTCGGCGTCATCGTCAACGGCCTGTTCGTCGCCATCTCGATGACCTCCGGCGGCGGCGCCTGGGACAACGCCAAGAAGTCGTTCGAAGATGGTTTCGTCGACAAGGACGGCCTCAAGCACATCAAGGGCTCCGAAGCGCACAAGGCTTCGGTGACCGGCGACACGGTCGGCGATCCCTACAAGGATACTGCCGGCCCAGCGGTCAACCCGGCGATCAAGATCACCAACATCGTCGCGCTGCTGTTGCTGGCCGTTCTCGCGCACGGCTAAGCTCGGTCGCTATGGCCTTAAAACAAAACCCGCGGGATCGCTCCCGCGGGCTCTTCATTGCCTGAGATATCCCGCTTACAGGGAAGCGAAAGGAACGGAAGGAAGCCGACACCCTCGGGTGGATCAGCTGCCGCCGAGCGTGCTGCCGCCGCTGGCGCCGGGAATACCAGGCGCCAGCTTGCTGGCGCCACTGATGATCTGGCTGAGGAAGTTCTGGTCCTTGCCGCCGGTCGGCGTGGTGCGCGAGATGAAGTCGAACACCTTGCCGTCCTTCAAGCCGTAATTGGCGATCTGGGTGACGCGCCCGTCATCGCCAAAATAGACCGCCAGCACATGCTGGTCGACCAGCCGCGGCTTGTCGAAGGCGACATAGCGCTTGCGCGTCTGCGAAATGTAATAAAAGGCCTCGTTATCGAAGGTCGCCTTCGTCGAGGGAGTGCCGAGCGCCAGCAGCACCTGTTCGCGGCTTGAGCCGACCGGCACCAGGTCGATCGCCTGCTGGTCTATGACGTAGCCTTGCGTCAGCGTCTCGCTCGGATTGAGATCGCCGATCATCTTGGACGAATTGCAGGCGGAAAGTGCCGCAGCGATCACCAGCAGCGAAACCGCACCGCCGGGCTTGGGCAGGAAAGTCGACTTGAATTTCAGCGCGCGCAACTACAACTCCATAAGCTGGCCGCAACTTGCGCTGGGCCGCAAAACCGGTAAACCAGCTTGCTTGCCGATGCAACAAGGCCACTTCAACAAACGGTCCCGGGAGACCACCCTCAAATGTTCCAGCGCCTCTTTGGCCGCGAACGACATGCCAACCGCGCCATCACCGAGGCGCTCTACGCACAAATCGTGGCGGCGGCGCGGCAAACGGTGTTTTATTCCGCCTGGAACGTACCGGACACGCCGCTCGGCCGCTTCGAGATGCTGTCGTTGCACATGTTCCTGTTTCAGCACCGGTTGCGCGGCGAGGGCGGTGCTGCGGCAGAGGTTGCGCAGGTGCTGATCGACGAGTTCTTCATGGATGTCGAACATTCGTTGCGTGAATTGGGCATTGGCGACGTCGGCGTGCCGAAGCGAATGCGGAAACTGGCGAAAATGTTCTATGGCCGTACCGCCGCCTATGATGATGCGCTGCAAAGAAATGACCATGATGCACTCGCCGTCGCCCTTGCCCGCAATGTCAGGCCGGATGCCGGCGCCTGGCCGCAAGCGTCGCAACTGGCACTCTATGCCGCCGATGCATCAAGGCAACTCGCGGAACAGCCGACCGAATCGATCGTTTCCGGAACGGTGTCATTTCCCGTGGCCAACGCTTGAGCGACGGCAGGCCGATGAAGGTGGCGAAGTGGAGGCGAAGATGAAACACCCTGATACCCACAGCCCAGTGTCATTCCTGGCAAATGTCGCCCGGCTGCCGCAAAAGGGGCTGCCGGTGGTGATCGATGCCGACGCTGGGCAGCGCGCCCTGCTGGCCGTCGAGCACGAGCTGCTTTCGGTCGAGAATTATCGCGCCGAACTCCTGGTCGAGCCCTGGAAACGCAACGGGGTGAAAGTCAGCGGCCATGTCGAGGCCGATATAACGCAGGCCTGCATCGTCACCCTCGACCCGGTCGAGGCGCATATCGACGAGCCGGTCGAAGCGCTGTTCCTGCCGGAGCAATCCAAGCTCGGGCGGCAAGGTTTCGACGGCGGCGGTGAGATTCTGCTCGACGCCGAAGGCCCCGACAGCCCGGAAACCTTTTCCGGCGATGCGATCGACGTCGGGGCGCTTGCCGAGCAGTTCTTTGGCTTGGCGATCGATCCATATCCGCGCAAGCCGGGTGTATCGCTGGAGGCCGCCGGCGATGCCGAGCCTGTGGAGAATGAATTCCAGCAAAAGCTCAGATCACTGTTGGGAAAATCCTGATGGCTGACCCAATTTGAGAAAAGTTGGTTGTGCGGCAGCCCAAAACCGTTATTTTCGCCGAACCTTCGCGAGCCCCGCACCTTGGCAAGCCCGCTGGCCAATCAACCGTGAGATGAACACCGCGTGATCAGGATTTCCATCGATGCCATGGGCGGCGATCACGGGCCAAGCGTGGTCATCCCGGCGCTCATGACTGTCGCCACCCGCCGTCCGGATATACGCTTCGTCATTTATGGGCGCGAAGAAGTGGTACGGCCCGAACTCGCCAAATTCCCCAAGCTGGCGGAAGTGAGTGAGTTCGTGCACTGCGAGATCGCAGTGCGGATGGACGACAAGCCGAGCCAGGCGCTGCGCCATGGCCGCTGGAAGTCATCGATGTGGAAGGCCGTCGAGGCGGTCAAGGCAGGCACTGCCGACGCCTGCATCTCGGCCGGCAATACCGGCGCGCTGATGGCAATGTCCAGATTCTGCCTTCGCACCATGGCGACCATCGATCGCCCGGCAATCGCGGCGCTCTGGCCGACATTGCGCGGCGAGAGCGTGGTGCTGGACGTCGGCGCCACCATTGGCGCGGATGCGCATCAACTGGTTGATTTTGCCATTCTGGGCACCGGCATGGCGCGCTCGGTTTTCGGCATCGAACGGCCGAGCGTCGGGCTGCTCAATGTCGGCGTCGAGGAGATCAAGGGTCAGGAAGAGGTCAAGGAGGCGGGTCGTATGTTGCGCGAGGCCAACATGGCCTCGATGAACTACCATGGCTTTGTCGAGGGTGACGACATCGGCAAGGGCAGTGTCGACGTCGTCGTTACCGAGGGATTTGCCGGCAACATCGCGCTGAAGACGGCGGAAGGCACCGTTAGGCAGATCGCCGGCTATCTGCGCGCGGCGATGAACCGGACGCTGATGGCCAGGATCGGCTATATCTTCGCCAAGACCGCCTTCGATCGCCTGCGCGAGAAGATGGATGTCGGCCGCTCCAATGGCGGCGTCTTCCTCGGATTGAACGGCATCGTGGTGAAGAGCCATGGCGGGGCTGATTCGGATGGCTTCGCGGCGGCGATCGAGCTTGGCTACGACATGGTGCGCAACAATCTGCTTGACCGCATCGAAGCCGATCTCGACCTGTTCCATGCCCGCAATCCGAATGCCCAGACAATCCGGAAATCCGACGTCGTCATCGACGCAAAGGAATAGGAAAGAGCATTGATCAGATCCGTCGTGCGCGGCACGGGCGCCGCGCTGCCCCGCCGCATTATGAAGAATGCCGATTTCGAAGGCATGGTCGAGACGTCGGACGAGTGGATCGTCCAGCGCACCGGCATTCGCCAGCGCCACATTGCGGCCGACGACGAGACGACGGCCTCGCTGGGCGAGGCGGCAGCGCGCGCGGCCCTCGACAGTGCCGGCCTGACGGCTGACGACATCGACCTGATCGTGCTGGCGACCTCGACGCCCAACAACACCTTTCCCGCGACCGCGGTCGAGATCCAGAACCGGCTCGGCATGCACCACGGTTTTGCCTTCGACCTGCAGGCGGTCTGCTCCGGCTTCGTCTATGCAGTGACGACCGCGGACCTCTATATCCGCGGCGGCTTGGCCAGACGGGTACTGGTGATCGGCTCGGAAACATTTTCGCGTATTCTCGACTGGAACGACCGCTCGACCTGCGTTTTGTTCGGCGACGGCGCCGGCGCGATGGTGCTGGAAGCAGGCACGGGGGCAGGCGGCATCGCCGACCGAGGCGTTCTGGCGGCCAGCCTGCGCTCCGACGGCATCCACAAGGACAAGCTTTTTGTCGACGGTGGGCCGTCGACCACCGGAACGGTCGGGCACCTCAGGATGGAAGGCCGCGAAGTGTTCAAGCATGCGGTCGGCATGATCACCGACGTCATCGAGGCGACGTTCGCACGGGCCGGCATCGGCGCCGCCGATCTCGACTGGTTCGTGCCGCATCAAGCCAATAAACGAATTATTGACGCTTCGGCCAAAAAGCTTGGGATAGAGGAGCGGAAGGTGGTGGTGACCGTCGATTTGCACGGTAATACCTCGGCGGCTTCCGTGCCGCTGGCACTGTCCGCAGCCGTCGCCGACGGTCGCATCAGAAAGGGTGACCTGATACTGCTCGAGGCGATGGGCGGCGGCTTCACCTGGGGTGCCGTCCTGCTCCGCTGGTAAGTGCCGAACTATCGGGTTCGGGTCCTTGACCTTGACGGATCAATTACTTAGGTTCTGCCGTTGCTTGTATCGATTTATGTTTTTGAGCTGATGGGACGGTTCGTATGGGGGGAAAGACACTTACGCGCGCCGACCTCGCCGAAGCCGTTTACCGCAAGGTTGGGCTGTCACGTACTGAATCGGCCGAGCTTGTCGAGGCGGTGCTGAATGAGATCTGCGAGGCGATCGTTCGCGGCGAGACGGTGAAGCTGTCGTCCTTCGCGACCTTCCACGTCCGCTCCAAGAACGAGCGCATCGGGCGCAATCCCAAGACCGGTGAGGAAGTGCCGATCCTGCCGCGCCGGGTGATGACCTTCAAGTCGTCGAACGTACTGAAGAACCGTATCCTGCGCTCCCATCAAAACAGCAAAGCCAAGGGCAGCAAGTAGCCGCCCAATACCCCTTTGCCAAGAATCATGCTCCAGGCTTCGGTTGAAAAATGAACCCGGCTTTTGCGCCGGGCTTGAATATTGTTTCATAAACCGCTGAAATAAGATGCGATTCGGTAGGCCGGATCGGCATTTGGGTGTGATCCGTTCCGCCGGGACGGAAAGCTGCTCTCTTTGTTAAGCGTGGTGTCGCCCGAACCCGGTTCCCGCCTTTCGCGATCATGCTCTAGCGTGAGGATTCGTCCATGGACAAGAGCCCTGATGCTTTCCGCACCATCAGCGAGGTCGCGGAGGATCTGGATTTGCCGCAGCACGTGCTGCGTTTCTGGGAGACGCGTTTCAACCAGATCAAGCCGATGAAGCGCGGCGGCGGCCGCCGCTACTACCGTCCGCAGGACGTCGAACTGATCAAGGGTATTCGTCATATGCTCTACGACCAGGGCTATACGATCAAGGGCGTGCAGAAGCTGTTGCGCGAGAACGGCAACCAGTTTCTGATCGCCGTCGGCAGTGGCGACATGGCGGCGGTCGAGGCGATCTCGCAGCGCCGACAGGCCGACACGGTACCGCTGACGCAAGCGGCGCAGCCGCGCGGCCCGGACGACGAAATGCTGGTTGGCCAGCCGAGGGTGAAACCCAGCCGTCGTTTTTTCGGTATGGGCAAGACCGACGAGGAAGGTCCGGTTCCGCCGGACACGTCAAAACTTTCCCGTGACAATCGCGCGTTGCTGCAGGAGGCGCTGTTCGACCTCCTGGAATGCAAGCGCCTGCTCGATCAGGTTCGCTAGAGCCCGCCGGGTTGACCGGAACGGTCTTCAGGGTCATGCGTTAGGCTTCCTTCTGCAGATGAAGGAAGCACGTCATGGCATCGCTTTCGAGCATCTCCGACACCGATCTCAACAAGCAGGTCGCGGCCTTGGCCAGGGAACTGGCCACCTTGAAGAAAGCCGTGTTGAAGCAGGGCGGCGCCTTTTACGAAGACGGGCGCGATACCGCGTCGGATTACTATTCGGATATCACTGAGCGGCTCGGCAACGCCTTGCCGGCAATCAAAAGGCAAGGCCGGGCGATCGAGAAGACCGCCCGAGATCACCCGGCGACGGCGGCCGCTGTCGGGCTGGTTCTGGTCGGGCTCGTCGCCAGTCTGTTCCTCGGCGGCCGACAGCAAAACGCGCCGCGAGCGCGTTCAAGGTCGGCACGTTAAGAAAAGCAAATGGCGGTGGTCAGCGGACCGCCGCCATTTTTCGCCGACACGGCAAACCCGGCAAGCGCGCCGCCCTTGATCAAGCACCAGAACGCCTGATTGCGGGTTGTTCGCCCGAGGGTGTTTTCAGTACTTCTTCGCGACAACCTTCTTGTGATGGTGGCGGTAGTGGTGGACGCGGTGATGGTAGTGATGGCGGTGATGCTTCTTGACGGTGGTGTGCATCGTCGTTGCATTCGCGCTGCTTGCGCCGATGATCGGCATCGAGAGGGCAAGTGCGATTGCAAGTCCAAGGGCGGAGAGAAGAGGCTTCTTCATGACATCGTTTCCTTTTTGCGCAGGCGGAATTTGAGCGTCACCGATTCAGGTCGGTGAGTCGAGCGCTGCGGTTGGGACTATCGCTTTGGAGTTTTTCGGCCGTTTTTCCGGCCTGTAGAATTTTGTTTCCGAACTGTGTCTGCTGACGATCCGGCCAGATGTCGGCGCGCGGGCATCCGCCATTCATTCCGGCGTCGGTTCACGATGCCGTGACGCTATCTTTGATGCTTGGCAAATCACCGGCGAGCGGGCATTCTCCCGATCGTCTCAGGCAACAACATGATTTGATCTAACTCTTTCATCCCACGGAGTTGCCAATGCCCCAAATAGCAAAACGCGAACCTTACTCCGAACTGGCGGCGAGCGCGGTTACGCCTGAACGCAGTGCCGTCCGAACCGCCCGGGAAGCCCGTGGATACAGCATCGAAGAGCTGTCCCTGGCGTGCGGGCTGGCAGCCTATGAGATTGCCGACATTGAAAGCGGCAAGGATGCCGATCCCTCGAAACGTCGGCGTATTGCCTCCGCGCTTCAACTTCCGGAAAGCGCTCTGTTTGACGAAGCCGTGTTGCCTGCCAAAAGGCGATCCGTGTCGTAGCGGCGTGTCATGCTTTTATTCCACGAGCTCGCCATGGGTCGCCCTGGCGGGCTTCGTTTTTTCGGCCAGGTAGTGGACTTGCCGGCCGCCACGGCGACGCCAGACGGAAATTGCCGGAGATGAGCCTCGAATCCGTTCGCGCCTTTTTCGCCGCACACGCGCCCGAAATTGATGTCATCGTCACGGAGGCAAGCTCGGCGACGGTGCCTCTGGCCGCCGAAGCGCATGGCGTAGCGCCGGCGCAGATTGCCAAGACGATCTGCTTGCGCGCCGGCGACCAGACGATGCTGATCGTGGCCAGCGGGATCTCCAGGCTGGACAATCGCAAATTCAAGGACCGGTTTGGTGGCAAGGCGCGAATGCTGGACGCCGAGCAGGTGCTCGCCGCGACCGATCATCCCGTCGGTGGGGTGTGCCCGTTCGGCCTACCGGCGCCGCTCCCGGTCTACTGCGACATCTCGCTGCGCGCCTTTGACGAGGTCGTCCCGGCGGCAGGCGCGACGAATGCCGCCGTACGGCTCAGCCCGCAACGCCTGGCCGAACTCGTCGACGCCGAGTGGGTGGATGTGTGCCAGTAGCCATTTATCCGGGTCGTGGGATCCGCTGAGCGTTACCGCTACTCGGTCTTCTGTGGCTCTTCTTTTTTGATCGTCTGAGCGTCCGTGACAGTCGACATATCGGCCTTCTCGACGCTTGCTGTCTTCGTCTGCGTGTCGACCGATGCCTGGACCTTGGAATGCGCGGGGCAATCCGCAGAGGCAGCTGATATGGACATGGTCAGTGCCGCGGCTATTGCGAGGAATGTCTTCATGATCATTCTCCTCTTTCGTTCGATGGGTAAAGTTAGCCCGTCTGGCACCGACCGCAAAATCACATTTGTTCACACGCGCTCCTGCGCACACGGAAGCCGACGCTGGGCCAGTAATTCAAATGGTTGCGCGGATAGCCGCTTGCCGTATCGAAGCCCACTGGCTCCGGCCGGAGGATTTTTGGCGTTAAAGATCTCGCCGCTCAGAGCCAGTCTCAAATCTTCGGCACTGAGCTGACCACTTTCAAATAAATCCATCACCCTGCGGCCGAGCACTTCTCTGCCTGGATCTCCATCAGCGAGGCCTAGTTCACGGCATCGGGCATCAAGTGCCTTGGTCAACATGGTCAGATCGGCAGGACAGGCAACCCCTTGAAGCGACATTGCATCTCTCCCGGAAAGGGCGAAAGCGCGTGGCATCTTCGAAGCGTCCGCTCGCCCTTACAACTGCGGACGACGGCAATTCAACTACAGCCAACCTTTTTCGAACTCAACATTCAAACGTACCAAAACGCCGCGCGCTCCAATGGGAGGATCCTGCTACAATACGGTATGGCCGTCCGAATAGCGGTTGTCCTCGCGCTTCTTTTCGCCTTCGCCTACGGTTTCGCAAAACTCGCGGAACATTATCGCAGCGTTGGCGACAGGCCTTCTCCGTGTGAAGAATTGCCCTATCCTGATTGTCCTGACCAAAAAGCTCCTCCCCGGGAAGAAACTGAGCCTTGAGCGCGCGCCTGTTCAGGCCAGGCCAGCCGTCGGGATTGAATTAGTTCTTTCCAACCGACGGTTGGTGGACGCATTGCAGCTGATGCGCCTAGGGTTCAGTACGATCCGCGCGCACCGGGCATGCCCAACCCCCGAGTCACCCCTGCCTGATGCAAGGCGCCTGATCGAGTCCCGCCGTTCTGGCATGTGCGGCGGGACCTTTTCTCACGATAAAGGTTGGCGTACGCAGCAAAGCTTACCTAGCCATTACCGCGCGGTTTCTCAGTGGGCTTCTGGCTAGACGCCAGCCTCCGTGCCTCGCGCACGAGTGATGCGTGATCGGTTCCCTCGATGAGATCACGCCTGCGTATGTTGCGCCGGCTGCAGTGCGGCTATTGTCTGTACAGCCAGTTTGGGGGAAAACTGGCTAAGCCTTTGGATTTTAATGGTCGGAGTGGCCGGATTCGAACCGACGACCCCTTGACCCCCAGTCAAGTGCGCTACCGGGCTGCGCTACACTCCGGACCGGTCGCGATGTATCGTGATAGACCGGGTCCGGTCAACCGAATTCGGTTGCTGTCCTGCCTGAAGCAACCGCGACGGGGATTGCCGGTCGCTGCGCCGCCCGCAGCTGCCACTGGTGGCGGTATTCGAGCGCGATGGCACCCCAGATCAAGCCAAGCAGCAGGTAGACATGGCGCCAGTGGTCGATGTCGATGAAGGTGCCGAGCCCGATATTGCCGATGAAGGCGACGTAGGCGCATAGAAGATAAGGCTGCCACGGCCGGTCGCGCAGCAGAATGCGGAAGCCGGCGGCGATCGTCCAGCACGTCAGCGTCAGGAACGACACGAAGCCGAGCCAGCCGTAATCCATCAGCATCTTCAGCCAGATGTCGTGCGTGTCCTCGCCGAACATCTTGCCGAAGACGAGCGGGCCGATGCCGAACGGATGCTCCAGTGCCATCTGAAAGCCGATCGTATAGCGGGCGAAGCGGCCGAGCCGGGCGGTGTCGTAGCTTTGTTCGAGCTGTGCGCGGTTCGAGAACATCTCGGCGACGCCTGGCAGTTGCAGGATGACGATCATTGCGATGACCAGCAGTCCGACGGCGGCGATGGTCATGACGACGACGCGCAGCCTGAACTTGCCGCTGGCGCTCTGCAGGAACAAGGCACCGGTCAAAAGGATCGCCGAAACGGCGAACATGCCCCAGGCGCCGCGCGAAAAGGAAAAGAAGATGCCGGCGGTGATGATCAGCAACGGCACCGCCAATAGCGGCATGCGTGCGACCGAGCCGGTAAGCAGCAGGTAGAGCAGGTAGATGCCGGGCAGCACCAGGAACGGACCGAACACGTTCGGGTCCTGGAAGGCGCCGGCGGCACGGTCGTATTTGGTGAAGATCTCGGCTCCTGGAAAGGCATGGAAATAGCCGGCTATGCCGACCAGCGAAGTCAGCACCGTCGACACCACATAGGCGACGAAGATCACCCGGTAGAGACTGGGCCGGACCGCCGTTACCGAAGCGAAAAAAACCGCGGTTAAGGCCAGGAACAGCGAGACGGCGAGATAGAGCGGCGTGCCGGCGAGGTCCGACATCTGCGTCATCGAGATCATGCCGCCGATGTTCATGATCACCAGCAGCACCAGCAGCGGCACCGCCGCGCGTTGTATGCGCAGGCCGAACAAGGGCCACACCACGATCAGCCCGACCATATAGAGGTCGTATGGCGCCGGTTCATCGATGACGAAGCCCGACAGGAAAACACCGAGGAAAACCGCCCCCGAAGCAACCAATGCAATCAGCTTGGCGTTGACCGCCGTCGCGGGCAATTCATAGGCCGTCGCGCTCAATACGCGTTTTCCGTATTGAGCAGTCGGATCGGCGTCAGGAACAGGATTTTGAGGTCGAACAAGAGCGACCAGTTCTCGATATAATAGAGGTCGTATTCCGTCCGCATGCGAATCTTCTCGTTGGTGTCCATCTCGCCGCGCCAGCCATTGATCTGCGCCCAGCCGGTCACACCGGGTTTGACCTTGTGGCGAGCGAAATAGCCGTCGACCACTTCATTGTAGAGGAGGTTGTGCGACTGCGCGGCAATGGCGTGCGGGCGCGGCCCGACCAGCGACAGCGAACCGAACAGCGAATTGAAAAACTGCGGCAGTTCGTCGATCGAGGTCTTGCGGATGAAGCGGCCGACGCGGGTGACGCGCGGATCGTTCTTGGTCACGGTCTGTTTGGCCGTCGGGTCCGCCTTGTCGGTATACATCGAACGGAACTTGTAGACGTCGATGATCTCGTTGTTGAAGCCGTGCCGCTTCTGATGGAACAGCACCGGCCCCTTGCTGTCGAGTTTGATCGCGATTGCGGTCGCCAGCATCACCGGCGAGAACACGATGATGCCGATGATCGAAAAGACAATGTCGAAGGCGCGCTTGGCGACCGAATCCCAGTCGTTGATCGGCTTGTCGAAAATATCGAGCATCGGCACCGAGCCGATGTAGGAATAGGCGCGCGGCCTGAACTGCAGCGCGTTCGAATGCGCCGATAGCCGGATGTCGACCGGCAGCACCCACAGCTTCTTCAATAACTGCAGCACGCGCGATTCGGCGGTCAGCGGCAGCGATACGATCAGCATGTCGATGCGCGCGATGCGGGCAAATTCGATGAGTTCGGAAATTGTACCGAGCTTGGGATAGCCGGCGACAACCGGCGGTGACCGCTTGTCGCCACGGTCGTCGAAGATGCCGCAGATGCGGATGTCGTTGTAGGGCTGCCTTTCGACCGAGCGGATCAATACCTCCGCCGCCTTGCCGCCGCCCACGATGACGGCGCGGCGCTCCATCCGCCCGTCGCGCGCCCAGCGCCGGATCAGCTTCGACATCACCAGGCGGAGACCCAGGATCAGCACGAAACCGACGACGAACCACGTGCCGAAGAGCAGGCGCGAATAGTCTTCCGACATTTTCATGGTGAAGGCGGTGAGCGCCATCAAGGCGAATGTTCCGGCCCAGACCAGCAGGAGACGGCCGAAATTGGCGATCGGCCGCATCAGCGCGACGATCTGGTAGCGGTCGGTGACGTCGAACAGAACGACCGCGAGGAACGAAGTGGCGGCGATCGTCAGTGAGTATTGCCAGGCAAGATAGTTGAAAAAGCCGACATAATAGAAATAGACGGCAAGACCTGACACCAACAGCAGCGCGAATTCCACCATGCGCAGGACGCCGCTCACCATGATCGGCGACATCGTATCGCGCCGGTATTGCGAGGCGACCTGGCGGGCAACATCGTTCATGCCGCCGGCCGTATTGTTCTCGGCAGGGGCGTCGAATTTGCGCACCGCGTCTAGCGAAAAACGGCGCGCTGGGTCGATTTCGTTCATGGGGCGTCCGCAGGTTTCCCTCAGGTGAATAGCAAAAGAGAGCTAAGAAACCCTTGAAACAACGGATGGCTTTGGAGACGCTTTCACCAGGAGCAGCCCGGTGGAAACCCGTTGCTCTATTTTTTGAGCGCGGCGAAATAGGCCTTTTCGATTTCGGCGGCCATTACATCGGCGCCGAAGCGTGCCTTGAGGTCGGCGAGGCCGGGCATCAGGCCTTTGTAGGTGTCGAGATCGGCCAATGCGGCGCTTATCTTGTCGCCAAGTTCGCGCGGGTCGGGCCGGATCAGGACAGGCGAGCCGGTGTCGAAGATTTCCGGTATGCCGCCGACCGCCGTCGCGATGATCGGCTTGCCGGCGGCGAGCGCTTCCAGAACTATATAGGGCATGGCTTCCGCGCGCGAGGGAACGACGACCAGTTCGGCCAGCCTGAAGGCGAGCCTGGCCGGCATCGGCGCCAGGAAGCTGACCTCGAGGCCGAGCTGATCTACCTGGGCGCGATAGCGCGGCAGGTCGTCGCCGTCGCCGACCATCAGCGCTTTCAATGGGCGGCCGAGCCGTGTCGCGGCTAGCCCCAGCGCATCGATGAAGATGTCCGGGCCTTTGAGGTCTCGCATCATGCCGATATAGAGGAGGTCAACCGCATTGTGCTCGGTCCGCACCGGCTCGAACTCGGCGGCGCGCAGGCCGTTGTGGACGAGAGCGTTCGGAATGGGTGGCTCGCCGACCTTCCTGCGATAAGTCCGCCGCTCATAATCGGAAACAAACAGCAGGCAATCGGTGAAGCGAGCCATGAAGCGCTCGAGCGCGAAGAACAACTTCCCCATGGCGGTGGTCTCGTCATAGTGAAGCGAGCCGCCATGCGGCGAATAAAGGCGGGCTACGCGCGACCTGGATACCCGCAACAATGAGCCGAACAGACGGGCATAGGCGCCACCTTTGGCGCCATGCCCGTGCAGCACGTCCGGCCGCAATTCTTTTATGATCCTGTAGGTGCGCCGGGCCGAGGCGAGATCGCCTGGCCCGACATGCCGCTGCATCGGGGTGCGGTGAATGCCGAGTGCCAGGCTGCCTTTCATCTGTTCGAACAGCCGTTCCTCGAAATCGCCGCCCGTCGTCGAATCGCAGACGATGCCGACGGCATGGCCGGCGGCGACCTGAGCCTCGGTCAGGTCGCGCACATGCCGGAAGATGCCTCCGACCGGTGAGCGAAAGCAGTGGACGATCCTGAGTGTGTCCGCCACTTTGTCAGCACATCAAAACAGGCGTTCGCGAACATAGACTGTATCGCCGGGCAGCAGCGGGTCGGAGGTCACCACGCGTCCGGTTATCACCTTGCCGTTGATGTCGCGGGTAATGTCGACGCTTTCCTGGTTGGCGCGTGGCGTGAACCCGCCGGCGATGGCGACGGCTTTCTGCACGGTCAGGCCTGGAACGTAGGAATACTGCCCCGCCGCACCCACTTCACCCATGACGAAGATCGGCCGGTAGCGATCGATTTCTACCGAAACATCGGGATCCCGCAAATAACCCTGGCGCAGTTTCTCGGCGATCTCGCTTTCAAGCTGTTGGGCGGTGTGGCCGCGCGCCGGCACGTTGCCGACGAGCGGCAGCGAGAGATAGCCGGACTGGTCGACGCTGTAGGTATTGGTCAGTCCTTCCTGCTCGAACACGGTTACGCGGACGCGGTCGCCAGCGCCGAGGCGATAGGGCTGGTCGAGAACTTCATGGAATGCGGCCGGCGTCGGCCGGTAGCTGGAGCAGCCCGAAAGCATCGATACGGCAAGCAGCGCGCGGAAAAGGGGAGCAGTGCTTTTCATGAGCGGACACGTACCTTTGAATAGCCGGCGACTCTGCGGCAAACCTTAACGATCGAGCTCGGTTATCATCCTGTTAGGGTTAATGGCCGGTAAAGGCGCGCGGCCGATGCGGGCCGGATCGACGAATGCAGATGGTTTTCAGCCTCTTGTTTGCGGCTTGTTAATAGAGCCTGACAGGTTCTTACCGCGATATTAACGGCTGAGTTACCATAGTTGTTTACGGTGCATGCTGACTCAGTACCGGAGCAGGGATGCATGTCCGTTCAATCCGCGGCCGCAGATGTCGACGTCGATCTCAGGCAGCTTTTCGCCAGCCTGGCGCGAAACTGGCTGCGCATCCTTCTCGTCGCATTGGTTGTAACCGGCCTGGCCTTTGCGCTCGCCTGGCTTGCAACGCCCGAATACAAGGCGGCAGCCAAGCTGGAGATCGGGCCTCGAGAATCGGAGTTCACGCGGCCAGCCGGGGCCAACGGCAACGAGCGGTCGATTCCCGACGAAGAAGCTGTGGCCACCGAGGTCCAGATCATCTCGTCCCCCGACATCCTCAAGCAGGTGGCGGCGAAGCTCGACCTGCAGAAATTGCCCGAATTCGACGAGGCGCTGAAGATGTCGGCGCTGAGCCGCGCCCTTGTCCTTGTTGGCTTGAAAAGCGATCCGTTCGAGATTCCGCTGGAAGAGCGCGTGCTGGACGCAATGCATGAGAAGCTCAACGTCTATGGCGTTGAAAAAACCCGCGCGATCGCAATCGAGTTCTCGTCAGAGGATCCAAAGCTTGCCGCCGCGATCCCGAACGCCATTGCAAACGCCTATATCGCCTCCAAGGGCAATGCCAAGCTCGAATCGAATTCCGCCGCCACCGACTTTCTGGCGCCGGAAATCGCGGATCTGCAGAACCGGGTAAAGGAGGCGGAAGCCAAGGTTGCCGCATTCCGTGCGCAGTCCGATCTTTTGATGGGCGGCAACAATTCGGTGCTTGCCACCCAGCAGCTGTCCGAATTGTCGAGCGAACTGTCACGCGTGCGCGCCAATCGCGCTTCGGCGGAAGCGACCGCTGACAGCGTGCGCAGGGCGTTGCGCAATGGCGGCTCGCTGGATGCCGTTCCGGAGGTGTTGTCTTCCGAACTGATCCAGCGCCTGCGCGAGCGGCAAGTCGAACTCAAGAACAACATCGCCGACCTTTCCACCACTTTGCTCGACAACCATCCGCGCATCCGCGCGCTGAAGTCGCAGCTCGCGGATCTCGACCGCCAGATCCGCAACGAAGCGGAAAAGATCATGAAAGGCCTGATGGCGCAGGCCGAGACGGCGAAGGCGCGAGAGGCTCAACTCGTGGCAGACGTCAACACGCTGAAGGCGGCGTCCGCCCGCGCCGGCGAAGAGCAGGTGGAACTCGATGCGCTGCAGCGTGATGCCGCGACCAAGCGTCAGCAGCTCGATCTCTATTCATCCAGCTATCTCCAGGCGGCCGCACGCAAGGATCGCAACTATCTGCCCGTCGACGCTCGCGTATTTTCGGAGGCCCAGGTGCCGGCCGAACCTTATTTCCCCAAGATTGGTCCGATTGTCAGTGCGGCCTTTGTCGGCTCGTTGCTCATCATGGCGATCGTCACGCTGCTGCAGGAACTGTTTTCCGGCCGCGCCATGCGTCCGGCCGCCGGTGCCCATTTCGAGCGCATCGAGCAGGTTGCGATGCCGGCTGTCCAGGCCGAACGCGTGATGGCCGAGCCCGACCCATCGGTTGGCCGGTCCGAACCGGCAGTCGTTGAGATCGATGAGGCCGACGACGACAATATCATTGAAAGCAAAGTGGAGCCGGAACCCGTCGCGGTGGCGGAAGCGGCTGCCGAGAAAATCGAACCGGAGTACTCTGAAATGGCCGCTGGAGACATTGAACCGGCACGTTCTATCCTCGGCGAGGTCGACATCGACAAGGCCGCGGAAAAACTGATCGCCACCGGTGCCGCCCGCGCCATATTCGTCTCGCCGGAAGGCGACGAGGCGGCTGCCTCGGCAGTGCTGGTGGCGCGCGCAGTCTCCGACGCCGGGCTACGCGTGCTGCTGCTTGATCTCACCGCTTCGGGTGCTGCCTCGCGGCCGATGCTGGACAGCGGGCTGTTTCCGGGCATCACCGATCTGCTCGCCTCGCAAGCGCAGTTCAGCGATGTGATCCACCCCGATCTCTATTCGGACTGCCACGTTATTCCCGTCGGCACAGCCGATCCGGTCCGCGCCATGCGCGCCGCCGACCGGCTGCCGATCATCATGCAGTCGCTGACCACCGCCTATGATTTGGTCGTGGTCGAATGCGGACCGGCTGACGCGCAAGGCATCAGCCGCCTGGTGGGCGAGGGGACCGAGGTCTTGCTCTCCATGCTTGAACCGGACGACGAGGTGACGCAGGCCGCGGTCGCGCTCATCGAGAGTGGCTATCCCGACCTGACGCTGGTCACGCCCATCGGCCATGTGGCGCCGGGCCCAATGCCGGGACGGCGCTCGGCCGCCTGAGGCAGTTTTCTCTCAAATCGAAATCAGCTGTCGTCTTCGCCTGCGGCCGGTGCTGTCCGCCCCACGGCTTTGCGGCGCAGCAGCTTGGTCAGCTTCCAGACCATTGGGCTGTGCTTGATGAATGCCTTCAGGCTTGCGCCCTGCCTGAGCGCAAGCGCCAGCGCACGACCTTTCGGCGTCAGCGGAACCAGCACCTCGAAATGCTGCGTTTCGACATCGCACCACAATCGCTTGTAGGGTTCGTCGCCGACCGAGAAATCATAGATTTCGAAACCCGCCTCGCAGGCTTCCTGGATGTTCTCGAAGAACAGGAAGTCGCCCGGGCTGGTATGTGCGAGGTCGTCCTCGGCAATCGCCCCGAATTCGCAGATCAGCCGCTTGCCCGAGCGGCTCGACCCGGTGACTGCACGAAGTTTGCCGGCGACTTCCAGCCCATGCAGGACGAAGGACGGATCTTCCTCTTGAAGCGCGTCGGCAAACAGCGAGCGGAAAAAAGCGCGCACCTCCGCCTCACCGAAAACATTGGCGATGCCCATCTTGCGGAAGCGGAATTCCTTCATCTCGAAAAAGGCATCGAGCAGCGTGTGCACCTCGTCCGAAGTTCTCGCCTCGATGCGACGATAGCTGCCAACGGCCTCGAACTTGCGCGCCTGCGAGCGATGCTTCTTGCGCCTGCGCTTGCCGCTCACGCGGGTGAGCAGTGCGTCAAATCCTCCCACAAGACCGGCGGCCAGCGACAGATTGGGGCTCGAAAAATGCGGCAAGGCGGAGAGCGGGTTGGCAACGCCGTCGAGATCGGGCAGCAGCCGCTCCAGCGCAACAAGATCGATGTCGCGCCGCGCCTTGGCAATCGCAGCCAGCATAGAACGGATCGCCACGCTATCGGCATTCGCCAGCCATTGCGAGTCGGCGGCGGCAAAATTGCCGTTTGCATGGCGGCCGCCCATGAACCGGGCGACGCGGAACGCTCCACTGCGAGTGACCTCCAGCGCCAGTGAGAAAACCGGCCTGTCCTCGGCGCGCAGCGTCGCAACGACAACGTCGGCGCCGGTATGTGCGGCCCAGTTCAGGATCCAGCCGGCGCTTTGCGCAGGGGCAAAAAGCGCCGAATGGCAGAATTCTGCGTACGCCGCCAACGCCGCACTATCGGCGACCGAGGTTGACAGGCCGGCTTTGCCGGCCGGCAAGGCACACGGCGACGCCTCGCTGCTTGCCAGCCGATTGCCGTCAAATGACGCGGTGGCGTCAACCATACCTCAATCCTTAGGGCGTATTCGTCGCGATTGGGGGTCCCGCGCAGGCGCATTCCATGCTTGATGAGCTTAGGCGCAAAAGGTGAATGAATGATCGACGGGGGCGAGGCAATCCGCAAACTGGCGCTCAATCTCGCCCGCTATTCCGGTCTCGCGCCGCTGGCCAAGCCGTTTATCGGCGGCCTTGGCGCCATCCTGATGCTGCATCGGGTTACCGCGACACCGGAAAAGCCGAACGGCGTCAACCGCCACTTGAACATCGCGCCCGGGTTTCTCGATATCGTGATCGCCGACATGAAGGCGAACGGCTACAGTTTCGTCACGCTTGACGAGGCGATCGAGCGCATCAAGGCCAGCGACAAGGACGGCCAGTTTGCGACGATCACCGCCGACGACGCCTATCGAGACAACATGACCGAGGCGCTGCCGGTGCTGGAGAAGCACGGCGCGCCGATCACCATCTACGTCGCGCCGGGGCTGATCGACGGCGCTGCCGATTTGTGGTGGGACGTGGTCGAGGACATCGTCAATGCGCGCGATCGCCTGACGCTGACGACGCCGGATGGCCCGGTGACAATCGACTGCTCGAGTCCGGGAAAAAAGGTCCAGGCCAATGCGCGCCTGCACGCTCATCTGACGCTGAAGGTGCGCGAGCAGGACCAGCGTGCGGTGTTGCGGGATCTGGCGCGCTCGAACGGCATCGAGTTGGGTGGTCCGCGCCCGAGCACGCTGATGAACTGGGACGAGATCCGCACCATGGCCGGGCACCCGCTGGTGACGATCGGCGCACATAGCGTCAATCACTGCAATCTGAAGCGGCTTTCCGAGAGCGATGCGCGACATGAGATCGGCGATGTCAAGCGCATATTGCAGGCCAAACTCGGCGAGGAGCCGCGCCATTTCGCCTATCCCTACGGTTATGCCAGTGCCGTCGGCCGCCGCGAAGTAGGCCTAGTTCGCGATGCCGGCTACGCCTCGGCGGTGACGACCCGCCACGGCATACTCCGCGCCGAGCATGCCGGCTTCCTGCACGCCCTGCCGCGCATTTCGGTCAATGGCCGCTACCAGAGCGTCGCCCACATCCGAACAATGTTGTCGGGCGTGACGACGCCGCTGGCCAATGCCGGCAAGACGGTGGTGACGATCTAACTGTTGCCTCGCCCCTTCGGCCGCGGCTCCAGGATCAGCCATTTGATGATGCCCATCGCCGGCAGCACCCACAAAAGCCCGCTGAGCAGGAAGAAGATGAAGTGCGCCAGCGGCCCGGACTGCGACAATTGGGCGACCGCCACAATCGAGGCGACCAGCGCATAGACTATGACCAGCACTACCAGCAGGAAGCTTCCGATCAGCTTTTTCAGGCGAATGGGCATGGCGCGATCTCGTTGATCGCTATCGCTTAGGCCGAACAGCCAATACGCGCAACCCGCCAGAAACGGCGCGACGGCGTGCCGCGCTGTCCGGTCTTGCAAGCCGGGTTGCGATGGTTCACCAATCCGCGACTTCAACCGCCGGGACAAATCCATGGCTGCTGCCATATCCGATGCCGCGCCTTTCGCCGCCCGCGATCGCGACCTTCGCAACCGCGCGCTGGTACGCGGTTGGCTCTATGTCGTGCTCCTGGTGCTGTTTGCGCTGGTACTGGTCGGCGGCGCTACAAGGCTCACCAATTCCGGCCTGTCGATCACCGAATGGCAGCCGATACACGGCGTCATCCCGCCGCTCAATGATGCCGAGTGGCAGGAGGAGTTCCTGCGCTACCAGCAGACCCCGCAATATGCCGAACTCAACAACGGCATGAGCATCGAGGCGTTCAAGTCGATCTTCTGGTGGGAATGGGTGCACCGCATCCTGGCGCGTAGTGTCGGCGTGGTCTTCGCCCTGCCGCTGCTGCTCTTCTGGGCGACGCGCCGCATCGAGCGGGGCCTCGGCACGAAGTTGTCGGGCATCCTCCTTCTCGGCGCCCTGCAGGGCGCGATAGGCTGGTGGATGGTGGCGTCCGGGTTGGTTGACCGGGTTTCGGTCAGCCAATACCGGCTGGCGACGCATCTGACGCTGGCGGCGCTGATCTTCACGGCGACCATGGTGGTCGCGCGTGGGCTGGCGCCGCACTCGGAACCTGCTGCCGACCGCTCGACGCAACGTCTGGCCGGCTTCCTGGTGCTGCTGGCGCTGGTCCAGATCTATCTCGGCGGGCTGGTCGCAGGGCTAGACGCCGGCTTGAGCTACAACACCTGGCCGCTGATGGACGGCAAGCTGGTTCCCGGCGACCTGCTGCTGCTGGAGCCGGCATGGCGCAATTTCTTCGAAAACCCGAAGACGGTGCAATTCGTCCACCGGGTCGGCGCCTACACGATCTTCGCGGTCGCGCTCTGGCACATGATTGCGACACGCCAGCGCCTGCCGGGCACGACGCATGCCCGACGCGCGACGCTGCTGTTCCTGATTGTCGTGGTGCAGGCGTCGATCGGCATCGGCACGCTATTGATGCAGGTGCCTCTGCACATGGCCCTGACGCATCAGGCATTCGCGCTGTTTCTGCTGGGCTTCGCCGCCGCGCATTGGCGCGGTACCAAGGGCGCTTACCCGCTGCCCCACGAGATCGCTCTCAGAGGCTGAGCCGCACCCGCCGGATTGCCGCGGCAATCGCCAGTTCGCGGTTTTCGTCGACCGCATTGCGATCTTCATGGTGCCATGCAGCCGACAGGCAGCCATAGGCGATGGCGTGGTCCAGTATCGCGGGCGGCGACTGGCCGAGCGTTGCTGCAAAGACATGCGCCATATGCGCGATCCGCCGCGGATCGAGGCAAAGATCGTCTCGGTCGAGTGGGTTGTAGAACACATTGGCGGCATCGAAGCCGGGGTCGCCGAGAACGCCCTTGGATCGATCGCCAGCCAGCCGCGCGGACCGTGCATGATGTTGTCGTGATGCAGGTCGCCATGCAGCGGCCGTACGTCGTGCGGATTGGACAACAGCCGTTCCGCGATTTCGGCAGCTTCGACATACAGGCTCTTTTCGCCGGCGGCGCGATCGGCCTTCGCCTTTTTGAACAGGCTGGAAAACCGGGTCCGCAACGGCTGAAGGTCCGGTGGAGCAGGGTGCTTCGACGGCGAGAACAGCTTGGCCATTACCTCCGCCGCGATCGCGGTGGCGGCATTGTCGCCCTGATCCGCAATCATCTATGACAGCGAGGTTTCGCCGGCATACTCGAGCAGCATGCGGTGGCCATCGCGGCCCAGCAGCCGCACCGCGCCTTCGCCGCGTCGCCAGGCGAGGAAATGCTCGTCACGCAACTCGTCCTCGACATCGTCGAAAGGCTTTAGATCCTTGACGATTGCCGGCGAGCCGTCCTCGCGCGCGACCTTCCAGATGCGGCTGCTGAACGTTTCGGCGATGAGTTCGGGCGCGCCGACCTTCCAGCGCTTTGGAAATGCCGGCACATCCATTTAGAGGCCGAGCATCAGATCCATGTTCTGCACGGCGGCGCCCGAGGCGCCCTTGCCGAGATTGTCATAGACCGCAAGCAGCAGCGCCTGCGCTCGATCGTCATTGGCGAAGACGTAGAGCTTCATCCGGTTGGTGCCATTATAGATCTCCGGATCGATGTCAGGCATGCGTTCCTGATGCAGATACGGCGCCACCTCGACCACGCCGCCATCGATGGAAGCGAAATGATCGGCGATCGCCGCGTGAAGCTCGGCGCCGGTCGGCACATGGTCGAGGCCGCCGAGTTGCAGCGGCACCACCGTGATCATGCCTTGCGCGAAATTGCCGACCGCCGGCTGCATGATTGGATCGTGCGAAAGCTTAGCATAGGTCCTAAGCTCAGGCACGTGCTTGTGCTGCAGCGTCAGCCCGTAGGGCAGGAATTCCGGCGCATCCTCGCCCTTGCCGACATAATCCTCGATCATCGGCCGGCCGCCGCCGGAATAGCCGGAAATGCCGTTGACGGTGACCGGAAAATCGGCCGGCAGCAGCCCCGCCGCAACCAGCGGCCGCAGCGTCGCGATTGGTCCTTGCGGCCAGCAGCCCGGATTGGCGACGCGCTTCGCCGAAGCGATCTTCTTCGCCTGGTCCTTGTCCATTTCGGCGAAACCATATTCCCACCCATCGGCGACACGATGCGCCGTCGAGGCGTCGATCACTTTGGTGGTGTCATTGGCGATCAGCGAAACGCTTTCCTTGGCGGCCGCGTCCGGTAGGCAGAGAATCGCGACATCGGCGGCATTGAGGAACTCGGCGCGCGCTGCCGTTTCCTTGCGGCGCTCGGTCGGGATGGAGATGATTTCCAGGTCGCCACGCTCGGCAAGCAGCGCCCTTATCTGCAGACCGGTGGTGCCGTGCTCGCCGTCGATGAAGATTTTCGGTTTCATTGCTTGCCAAAATTCCTGTTATCTCAAAGCTATATGCCGCTTGCCTGGTTCAATCCGGCAACGCCATGATTGCCCTGGTTCATTTCTTCGAGTCGGGCCTTTCGTTCCGCCAACAGCCCGAGATAGTGCATGGCCACCATCGACCCGGCAATTGCCGTTATATCGGCGTGATCATAGGCTGGCGCAACCTCGACGACGTCGGCGCCGACGATATCGAGCTGATTGATCTGGCGCAGCACCGACAGGATCTTTGCCGAAGACGGGCCTCCCGCGACCGGCGTTCCGGTGCCGGGCGCAAAAGCCGGGTCCAGGCAATCGATATCGAAAGTGACGTAGGTCTTCTTGCCGCCCGTACGGTCGACGATGGCATAGGCGATGTCCGACGCACGCATTTCCTCCACTTCATGGCCATACAGGATCTTGATGCCGAACGTGTCGGGCGCGTGGGTGCGGATGCCGATCTGGATCGACCGGTCGGGGTCGATGATGCCCTCCTTGACTGCACGGCCGACGAAGGAGCCGTGATCGATGCGCTTGCCGTCGTCGGGCCAGGTGTCCTGGTGTGCGTCGAACTGCACCAGAGCCAGCGGGCCATGGATGGCGGCATGCGCCTTGAGCAACGGCCAGGTGACGAAGTGATCGCCACCGAGTGACAGCAGAAAGGCGCCGGATTTCAGGATCTTCGCCGCTTCGCGTTCGATCGTGGCAGGCGTCTTCTGGTGATTGCCGCTGTCGAGCAGGCAGTCGCCATAATCGACCACGGCAAGCTGTTCGAACAGATCGCGCGAAAACGGATATTGCGGGTCGTTGTCGAGGATGGCCGAGGCGCGGCGGATTGCCTGCGGCCCGAAACGGGCGCCCGGCCGATTGGTGACCGCAGCGTCGAAGGGAATGCCCCACACCACCGCATCGGCGTCCTTCACGTCCTTCGAATATTTGCGCCGCATGAACGACAGGGCGCCGGCATAGGTCGGCTCGAACGACGCACCCGTCCTGGAGCGGGTGGTGAAGGCATGATCGATGGTCCTTGGCGGCATGAAGCGATCTCCTGTGCGTCGACGCGCAACCTTATTGGACATAATTCTCAGAATTGCGACCCCTGCGGAGGATCATGGCCATTCGATCCGGTCACAAATCCTTGCTCGCCAGGCGAACCCGGCATGGCTCGCCATGAGATTGCCTGGCAAGCAACCGAAAGTAGCCGCCGAAGACTGCTTCGGCCGGCGCTGACCTGATTTTCCGGCATTTTGCAAGCCGGCTTCGTTCACCTGCCTGTCACGGGCATCGCTTAACCGGGGTGCGATCCCGGTACGGAGCGATTCTCGTGCGAATGACCTGTCTCATGCGAACGATTTGGCTGAGCCTTCTATTTTCCGCGGCGCTGGCGCTCTCCCTTGGCCAGGCATCGGCAGGCGAAACGCGCGCCAGGCAGATTCTCGACCGCTTCGAGCACGCCAACCAATGGCGCGACCATGTGATAGTGGCCGCGCACCGCGCCGGCGGCATGCAATCCGGCAAGACGCTCTATCCCGAAAATTCGATCGCCGCCGCCGAGGCGTCGATCGCAATGGGCGCCGAAATCGTCGAGGTCGATATAAGGCGCTCGAAGGACGGACAGTTCGTCGTCATGCATGACAGTTGGCTCGACCGCACGACGAATTGCAAGGGTGAGGTGGTCAACCGCACGATGGCCGAACTCAAGACGTGCCGTTTGGTGATCGAAGGCACCGGCGCCGTTACGGGCGAGACGGTCTCGACGTTGCGCGAGATGTTGATGACGACCAGGGACAGGATCCTCATCAATCTCGACAACAAGCTCGACACCGAAAGCCTCGTCGGCATGGTCGCGGTTGCGCGCGACCTCGGCATGGCCGAACAGGTGATCGTCAAGGAGAACCTGTGGAATGTGGAGCGGATTGCCAGTGTCAAGGCCGCCATGGACGCGATCGGCAGCGGCTTCCAGTTCATGCCGATTATCGCCGATGACGCGGTTCGCGACGCCATGTTTGCCGAGAAAGTGGGCCGGGCCTTCCCGATGCGCGCGGTCGAGATGATCAACTGGCGCATGGGATCAGAGACACTGACCGAGACCGGCGGCCCGCTGTTCAGCCCGCGCATGCGCGCGCTGGCGGTGAGGGGCGACTGGCACATCTGGGCCGACACCTATGCCATCGTCAACAAGCCGGGAGGCTTCCTCGCCGGCGGTCGCGGCGACGAGCTGGCGGTTGCGGCCAGCCTGCCGCGCGAGACTTATGGCTTCTGGGTCGAGCGCGGCGCCACCATCATCCAGACCGACGAACCGAAGGCCGCCATCAGTTGGCTGGCGGCGAACGGTTTTCGCGTGCCCTATGCCGGTGAGAAGCGCCCGGCCGAGCCGGCCAACACGGCCAGCATCAACTAGACCGGCGCGGCGAGAATTGGATCTCCCTCTTGTGGTGACGATGCCCGGCAGGGCAGAAGGGCGCTGTCCCGCCGACCCCAGGCCGGCAGCGCCAAACTTTCGAAGGAACCCAGAAACAGAAAACCCGCCTCCGTGGGCGGGTCGCTGGAGCCAATTAGCACCATACCCAGATTAGTAGCATAGCTGCCGGCACAAAGCAAGAACAAAATGTGGCGTAGTAGCAGAAAAATGCGACGATCCTTCAGCGCCTCGGCGGTTCCGCCTGCAAGGTCGCGCCTTCGCTGTCCTGCCGGCAATCTCCCCCGCAAGGGAACCCACTTGGGGGAGATTGGCTCATCACTGCCTTCGGCAATCTACCCGCAGGCCGCCATTGCCACACCATCCAGCTCCTTGATGACATCGTCCGACAGTTCGAGGTCGGCAGCGGCGAGGTTCTCCCGCAGATGCGCGACGGAAGACGTGCCGGGAATCAGAAGAATGTTGGGCGCGCGGCGAAGCAGCCAGGCGAGCGCGACCTGCATGGGCGTGGCGCCGAGGCGTGCCGCGACCTTGGACAAGGTCGACGACTGCAACGGGTTGAAGCCGCCAAGCGGGAAGAACGGCACATAGGCGGTGCGGTCGCGGGCCAGATCGTCGATCAAGGCATCATCGCCCCGATGCGCCAGATTGTACTGGTTCTGCACGCAGACGATCCTGCAAATCCGGCGGCCTTCGGCGATCTGTGCGGCGGTGACGTTGCTCAGCCCGATGTGGCGCACGAGGCCCTGTCGCTGGAGCTCGGCAAGCGTCGCAAGCGGCGCCTCGATCGACCCTTCGGCGGGGCCATGCGCGTCGAACATGACCCGAAGGTTGACCACCTCCAGCACGTCGAGTCCGAGATTGTGCAGATTGTCGTGCACCGCCTGTGTCAGCTCTTCTGCCGAGAAAGCCGGCAGCCACGAGCCATCCGTGCCGCGTCGGGCACCGATCTTGGTGACAATAACGAGGTCGTCGGGATAGGGTGCGAGCGCTTCGCGGATCAACAGGTTGGTCACCTGCGGGCCATAGAAGTCGCTGGTGTCGATGTGGTTGACGCCTTGTGCAACGGCTTCGCGCAGTACGGCCAATGCCGCGTCGTGGTCCTTTGGTGGGCCGAAGACGCCTGGCCCTGCGAGCTGCATGGCGCCGTAGCCGAGCCGTCTCACCTTACGGTCGCCGAGGATGAATGTGCCGGAATGGTTGACGCTGGACATGGTCTTTCTCCTTCAGGAACGGTGCACAGATAGACGCTGTCCGATCTCATGATAATTGGCTACAATTCGCACGGGCTGTGCGGAATGACGAACAATGCAGATTGATCTCGGGGACCTGAACGCCTTCGTGGCCGTAGCGCGCGCCAAAGGTTTTCGGGATGCGGCACGCGCCAGCGGCGGCAGTGCGTCCGGCTTGAGCGAGGCGGTGCGGCGCCTGGAGACGCAGCTCGGTGTCAGGCTGCTCAACCGGACGACCCGCAGCGTTGTCCTGACGGAAGCCGGCGAAGGCCTGCTGGCGCGGCTCGGTCCTGCCTTGACCGAGGTGGAGTCGGCTCTCGACGTAGTGAACGGCTTTCGCGACAGGCCGGCAGGTACGTTGCGCCTCAATGTGCCGGTCAGCGCGGCGCGGCTGGTACTGCCCAGCATCGTTCCGCCTTTTCTCGCCGCCTATCCAGGCATCCGGTTGGAGGTGATCTCGGAGGAGAGCTTCGTCGATGTGCTGGCGGCGGGGTGCGACGCCGGCATTCGCTATGAGGAGCGGCTGGAGCAGGACATGATCGCTGTGCCGATCGGACCGCGTGTGCAGCGCTTCGCCACCGCCGCCAGCCCGGCCTACCTGGATCGTCATGGCCGGCCGCAACACCCGCGCGACCTGCTCGGCCACGCCTGCCTGCGCGGCCGCTTTGCCAGCCGTGCGATGCCGCCGTGGGAATTCGAGCGCGACGGCGAGGTGGTGCGGGTCGACCCGACGGGGCCGCTTCTCGTGACCCTGGGCGGGGCGACTGACCTCAAAGTCGATGCAGCCATCGCCGGCACCGGCATCATCAGCCTGTTCGAGGATTGGCTACGTCCTCACTTCGAGAGCGGAGCGCTCGAACCGCTGCTTGAACCCTGGTGGCAGAGCTTCTCCGGGCCGTTCCTTTACTATCCCGGACGGCGCCTCGTGCCGGCGCCGTTGCGGGCGTTCATTGACTTCATCAAGGCGTCCGCCGGCCAGCCCTGACACCCGGGAGAGCCGCGCCCGAAAATAAGCGCGGCTCCCTTCCCTCAGGTGACCCGCCACTACGCTTCGCGGCAGGTCTTGCTTGATCTATTTGACTGGAATCATCAGGTGCGCGTAGGGCGTGTCGGGGAACATGACGTATGGTTGTGTGGGGTTCGGCTCGTGGGGATACAAGGCCATCATGTCTGGTGCGTTCATGACCATCACGTGCGGACCATCATGCAGCCATTCGGCTCCCTCCGGCGGCTTGGTTGCAAAGGGGTCGGTATTGCTGGCCGCATCGCCTCCTTTTAGCATGTAGGCGAAAGCAACTTTCCCTGCCGGCGGCTCCTTCTTGGACATGATCGCGTGCATCCACGCCATCCCGTTCTCATCCGTGCACATTGGGTCGTCGGCGGGAGTGCTCGGGTCGTCCGGGATGCAAGTGAAACCGTTGGTGCCCTTCCTCAACGTTTTCATCTCCCAATTCACGACGGCGGCGTTTTTGCCGACAGCCGCCGGTGCCGCTGTAATCGCATTATCGATCAGCTGCTCGTCGCTTTTGTCGGCCGCAGGCGCGGCGAATGCCCAAGTGGCGGCGACAGCTGCCAGAAACACACTGCTGGAATGGATGCGCATTGCCTCCTCCTTCGCGAGCGTCGGGTTACCGGCGCGTCGCAACGTGCACAGCTCCCGCTCTGTGGAGTTGGCTGCTGGCCTGGGATCTGGAACGCGCCTGTAATTAAGATACTACTAATATTATGTTGGGTCACCTGAAGATGCGGGATTGCTATGTCGACAAAGAAAAGGGGCTGCGAATACGCAGCCCCTCTGAAAAAATCGATAGAAAACAGGTCTCTGTTTAACGCTTCGAGAACTGGAAGGAGCGGCGGGCCTTCGCCTTGCCGTACTTCTTGCGCTCGACGACGCGGCTGTCGCGGGTCAGGAAGCCGCCCTTCTTGAGCACGGCGCGCAGCGCCGGCTCGTAATAGGTCAGCGCCTTGGAGATGCCGTGGCGCACGGCACCCGCCTGGCCGGAAAGGCCGCCGCCGATGACGGTGGCAACGATGTCGTACTGGCCGGCGCGATTGGCGGCGATAATCGGCTGGTTGAGGATCATCTGCAGCACCGGACGCGCGAAATATTCGGCGAACACCTTGTCGTTGACGACGATCTTGCCGGAGCCGGGCTTCACCCAGACGCGGGCGATGGCGTTCTTGCGCTTGCCGGTGGCGTAGGCGCGGCCCGACTTATCGAGTTTCTGGACGTGGACGGGTGCGGCCGGCTGGGTGTTGGTATTGCCGGTGGCAGCTCCGAGTTCTGCGAGCGAGGAAAGCTCAGCCATCTTACGAAACCTTCTTGTTCTTGGCGTTCAGCTTGGCCACGTCGAGGACGACGGGCTGCTGGGCGACATGCGGATGTTCCGTGCCTGCATAGACGCGGAGGTTCTTCATCTGGCGACGGCCGAGCGGGCCACGCGGGATCATGCGTTCGACGGCCTTCTCGACGACACGCTCGGGGAAACGACCCTCGAGCAGCTGGCGCGCGGTGCGCTCCTTGACGCCGCCGGGGTGGCCGGTGTGCCAGTAATAGACCTTGTCGGTGAACTTCTTGCCGGTGAACACCACCTTGTCGGCATTGATGACGATGACGTTGTCGCCGTCGTCGACGTGCGGGGTGAAGGTGGGCTTGTGTTTGCCGCGAAGATGATTGGCGATGACAGTGGCGAGACGGCCGACGACGAGACCCTCGGCGTCGATCAGCACCCACTTCTTCACCACATCCGCAGGCTTCTGCGAAAAGGTTGCCATGGATTGTTGCTTTCGGTTAGGACCTTCAAAAGAAGGCGTTTCTTGTTGCTTGGATTGGCGAAAGGCGCTTGCCCGCCGCCAATAACAAAACGGCGGCCTTTGCGGGCCGCTGTTCCGTGAGGGCTTATAGGAGAGGACGGCGACTGCGTCAAGGCGCGTGAAATGTCGGCGAGCTATCAAAATCCAGCAAAAACAATGCCTTGGATGAAAGGTATTATTTTACCACACCGTCAATCCGCTTTGGCGGGATCGAATAGGTGCCCGTTGCGTGCGCTACCGTGTGTCCCTCCGGGCCGGCGACGATGTCGATATCGAACACCATCAGGCTCTTGCCGAGCTTGAGGATGCGGCAATGGCCGTCGATCGGCCCGGCCTCGGCCTTGCGGACGAAATTGATGTTGAGACTGGTGGTGACCGAAAGCGCATCCGGTCCGGCATGCGAGAGCACGCAGACATAACCGCCTATGTCGGCCAGCGTGAACAGCGCCGAACCCGACACGGTGCCGCCGGGACGCAAATGGCGCTCGTCGGCGTTGAGCCGCACGACACAGCCGCCTGGAAACACCTCCAACGCCTCGTAGAAGGTGAACTGGTCGTTGAGCTGCGGGAAAATGGTCGCCATCAGCGCGTTGATTTCGGCAGCCGTCAGCACCGGCTTGAGATTGCTGTGGGCGGGCATTTCAGTCTCCCGGTTTGCGCCCTGCTTGTATGAACGCGACGTGGCGTTTCTGGCAACAGCCATTCATTAGGGCAGTAGCGGACGAGGGAGTTGGACGAAGCGAGACGGCATACTAGATTAGTCCATCATCGATCCGGAATCGCGGAGGAACGACCTATGGCCGAAATCGTCGCCATCAAGCCTGCCGTTGCCGAAGGGCCGGTCGTCTCCAGGCTGGACAACGGTGTGCTGCGCCTGACGCTCGCCAATCCGCCGGCCAATGCTCTTTCGCTTGCAGTGATGGCGGCGCTGACGGCGGAACTCGACCGCGCCAAGGCCGACAAATCCGTCCGCGTCATCGTGCTCGGGGCGGCCGGCAAAGTGTTCTGCGCCGGACACGACCTCAAGGAGTTGAGCGCGCACCGCGCCGATGCCGATCGCGGCAGGGGCTTCTTCGAAAAGACGTTTTCCGCCTGCGCCGCGCTGATGCAGGCGATCGTTCGCCATCCTAAGCCGGTGATCGGCGAAGTCGACGGCCTGGCGACGGCGGCCGGCTTGCAGCTGGTTGCCAGCTGCGATCTCGCCATCGCCTCGCACGAGGCGACCTTCTGCACGCCTGGCGTCAATATTGGACTGTTCTGCTCGACGCCGATGGTGGCGCTGTCGCGCAACGTCTCGCGCAAGCACGCCTTGGAGATGCTTTTGACCGGCGAGACGATCGATGCGGCAACCGCCAAGGAATTCGGCTTGGTCAACCGCGTCGTGCCGCGCGAATATCTGAATCAGATTGTCACCAAATACGCGCAAACCATTGCGTCCAAATCCTCTCTGGTCGTCAAGATCGGCAAGGAAGCCTTCTACGAACAGGCAGAAATGGGGCTGGCCGAGGCCTATGATTACACCGGGCGCGTCATGGTCGAGAACATGCTGGCGCGCGATGCGGAAGAGGGCATTGGCGCCTTCATCGGCAAGCGCAAGCCGGAATGGCCGGAGGAGTAGGAGGCGGATATGGAACCGCGCATCTCCATCATCACCATCGCCACCGACGATCTCGACCGTGCGACGCGCTTCTATGAGGCGATGGGCCTGACCCGCCATGCCGGGATCACCGACGGCGTTGCCTTCTTCCAGATGGGCGGCGCCATTCTTGGCTTGTTTCCGCGCCCAAGCGCCGAAGAGGATTCGGGCGTCAGCTTCTCGAAGGCGCCGTCGGCCGTCTACCTCGCCTACAACACCCGCTCTGACGCCGAGGTCGACGAAGTGCTTGCGGCGGCTGAGAAGGCCGGCGGCAAGATCGTCAAGCCGGCCGGGCGCGCCTTCTGGGGCGGCTGGTACGGCTATTTCGCCGATGCCGACGGGCATGTCTGGGAAGTCGCGCACAATCCGGCTTTTCCGATCGCGGAAGACGGATCGATTTCGCTGCCGGGCTGACGACGTTCTCCCTGGCCCATTGCAAGCCACTTGCTCGGCTGTTGGCACCTCACTCTGAAGCGCTGTATGACGAGGCATGAACCACGACGCCTACGACAACGCCTATATCGCCGGCATCCTCAATTCGGTGAAGACCATCGCCATGGTTGGCGCGTCGGCCAATGACGTGCGGCCGAGCTATTTCGTGCTCAAATATCTGCTCGGCAAAGGGTTTTCGGTGTTCCCGATCAATCCCGGCCAGGCCGGCAAGGAAATCCTCGGGCGGATGACCTATGCCAGGCTGGCCGATGTTCCAGAGCCAATCGACATGGTCGACGTGTTTCGCGCTTCCGCTGCCGTGCCGGGCATTGTCGACGAGGTGTTGCGGCTCGATCCGCTGCCGAAAGTCATCTGGATGCAGCTTGGCATACGCCATGACGAGGCGGCGACGCGCGCAGAGGCTGTCGGCATCAAGGTGGTGATGAACCGTTGCCCCAAGATCGAATATGGCAAGCTGTCCGGCGAGATCGGCTGGACCGGCGTCAATTCCGGCGTCTTGTCCTCGAAGAAGCCGCTGATGCGCCCGGGATTCCAGAGTTTCGGCGTTCGCCAGAAGTAGGTAGTGAATAGAGAATGGTGAATAGAAAGATTTTTCTGGAAGGCCGGCAAGGCGGCATATGAGCCGCTTGCAATCAGGGTGGGGCTGGCCGACTTTGCCATTCACCATTCACCATTCACCATTCACCATTGAGGGAGGTTTTTCGATGGCCCGCACGCCCGGTTTCAATACGCTCGCCGTCCATGCCGGCGCCAAGCCGGATCCGGCGACGGGCGCACGCGCGACGCCGATCTACCAGACCACCTCCTTCGTCTTCGACGATGCCGACCATGCCGCCTCGCTGTTCGGGCTGAAGGCGTTCGGCAACATCTATACCCGCATCATGAACCCGACGCAGGCGGTGCTGGAAGAGCGCATCGCGGCACTCGAAGGCGGCACGGCAGGCCTTGCGGTCGCCTCCGGCCATGCCGCGCAGGTGCTGGTCTTCCACAATCTAATGCAGCCCGGCGACAATTTCGTTTCAGCGACAAAGCTTTACGGCGGCTCGATCAACCAATTCGGCCACGCCTTCAAGAATTTCGGTTGGCAGGTGCGCTGGGCCGACACCAATGACATCTCGACCTTCGAGAGCCAGATCGACGACAGGACCAAGGCAATCTTCATCGAGAGCCTGGCCAATCCCGGCGGCGTCTTCGTCGATATCGAGAAGATCGGCGACATCGCCCGCAAGCACGGCCTGCCGCTGATCGTCGACAACACGCTGGCCTCGCCCTATCTGCTGCGGCCGATCGAGCATGGCGCCGACATCGTCGTGCATTCGCTGACCAAGTTCATCGGCGGTCACGGCAATTCGATCGGCGGCGCCATTGTCGACGGCGGCACGTTCGATTGGTCGAAGTCGGGCAAGTATCCGATGCTGTCGGAGCCGCGCCCCGAATATGGCGGCCTGGTCCTGCATGAGACCTTCGGCAATTTCGCCTTCGCCATCGCTGCTCGCGTGCTCGGCCTGCGCGACATCGGCGCGGCGATTTCGCCGTTCAACGCATTCCTTATCCTGACCGGTCTGGAAACCTTGCCGCTCAGGATGCAGCGCCACTGCGACAATGCGGCGGCGGTCGCCGGATGGCTTTCCAACCATCCCAAGGTCGCCTGGGTTTCCTATCCCGGCCTGCCCAGCGACAAGAACAACGCGTTGCAGAAGAAGTACTCGCCGCTTGGCGCCGGCGCGGTGTTCACATTCGGGCTGAAGGGCGGCTATGCGGCGGGCATCAAGTTCGTCGAGGCGCTCGAACTGTTCTCGCATCTGGCCAATGTCGGCGACACCAAGTCGCTGGTCATCCACCCGGCATCGACCACGCATCGCCAGCTTTCCGACGAGCAGAAGATCAACGCCGGGGCAGGGCCTGACACGGTCAGGCTTTCGGTCGGCATCGAGGACGTCAACGACATCGTCGCCGATCTGGAACAGGCTCTCGCCAAGGTTTGATCGCCATGGCCACGCCGAAATTTCTTTCCGTCGGCGTCGACGCCGTCGAACCGGAACTTGGCGCACCAGCGCCGGATCGCCTGATTTCGGGCGATCCGAAATTCCGCACCTGGAATGTCGAGGAACAGCACGGCGGCCTCTATGCCGGCGTCTGGGAAGCAACGCCAGGCAAATGGCGCATCGAATATGATGAGTGGGAGTTCTGCCACATCCTGTCAGGGGTTTCGGTGATCGCCGAAGACGGCGGCGACGCGCGCACCGTCAGGGCAGGCGACAGTTTCGTGCTCAGGCCGGGCTTTAGAGGAAGCTGGGAAGTGCTTGAAACGACGCGCAAGGAGTATGTGATCAAGCTTTGATCTCGCATCGCGCCGGACTTTACAAAAGGCGATCGATGTCCGTGTCGGAAAATCCGTATCGGCTCATAATGCCGCGGTGCCATGAAACTTTCCCAGCAAATCATGACTGCCTCCGCTTCCGCGCTCCGACTAAGGCTTCATTCAGGGTGAATGTGACCGTCACGTTCGATCCGTTTCCGGCCGCGGGCCGGTGTAGCGGAGAATCCAGAGCCCCTGGTTCTTGTCAGTTATGTAAATGAAGCCGCGCCGGTCCACGACCACGTCCTCGGTCTGAACAACCAGCTTGTCTTCCGGCATAGGGCCGTAGCGTCGGACTGGCTCCGGCGGGATGAAGTAGCCGACCTCGCGCGGAAACCGAGTATTCGAGACGTCATCGACCCTGAGCCCGGCGTTGAAGTGCGCGATATAGAACAGATCGCCTTTTTTCTGGACGTCGGGATGATGCTGGTGGTGGTTGATGTTGTGCGGTCCGCGCCAGCCGCCACGAGTTGTGAAATCCGAATAGGGAGCGCCTTCGGGTGGCACTGGTTCGGGCAACAGCGACAGCAGAAAGGGTTCACTGGAATCGGAAATATCGACGATCGAAGCGTGATGCATCGGACCAAGTCCATAGGTGACGTTCTCCGAATTGGCGAAGGCAATGCCGCGCTCTGGAATCGGCAGCACGCTATGCACACCGAAGCGCGAGTGAAACGGAGGGCTGAAGCTCAGGCCGCCGACCTGCCTCGGCTGGGAGACATCGCTAATATCGAGCACAACGATTCCCGCCGCACCATAAGGCAAATAGACAAGATCGCCAGTGACATAAGGCGGGCCGTGCAGCGAGACATCCTCGCCCGTGCTGGCGCAGAAGGCGCCGCACATGCATTGCGGCTTCAGTCGCAACCGGTAGCGATCGGCGGTCTCCTGGTCGGCGGCGGGCTTCGCAGCCGCAAAGCTCTCGCCGCCGGCGTCGTGCTGGCCCGGCACCCACCAGCGTCCGGCTTCGCGCGGATTCGAGCGATCCGAAATATCGAGGATGACGTAGATGTTGCCCCTGTAACCCGGCATGCCGGCGGCAAGGTGGACATAACGTCCACCGGGATAGAGGTTGCGATGCGTGCCGTTTCCGCCGGTGCGGTAGTGACTGAGTTGTTTCGGATTGATGGGGTCCGCGATATCCCAGATCAGAACGCCTTCGCCGAACGGTGCGTCGGGGTCACCGCCGAAATTAGCAAAGGGCTTTTCGAGGGCGGTCACCATCGTGTCGCCGGACAAATCTATTTGTAGAGTCCAAGTATTCGTGCCGAGATAGGGCACGAACTTGACCGTCTCGGGCTTGGCCGGGTCGGTCACGTCCACGATGCTCCAGCCGGAGTGCCAGAAGTGCCCAGTGTAGAGATACCAACGTTCGCCAACCTGCCTGATCGCCATTTTGAAGGCTGGGCGATGATCGAGATCGGTATAGCCCACAGCTTCGACATTGTGGGCGAAAGCGCCAGGGGGCGCTGGCGACGAAGCTGGAACGGGTTGGGCAAGGGCCTCGCAGACAAGACCGGATTGAGATGTCGCGGCGATCGTCGCGCCGATGAGCGGCACTTTCAGCATCTGGCGGCGTGAAATCTCGGAATTTTTCAAAGCGCGTCTCCCGGATTTTGCAGCTTTCCGGATTTTGCAGATTCCGATACTTTCCGTCCAATATCGTTTGAGCCATGGGTAATTCTATTTGGGAAATTAAAGGCTGAAGATGAACCACAAGCTGATGCAGTCCTTCATGGCCGTCGCCGAAGAGCTGCATTTCGGGCGCGCGGCAGCGCGCTTGCATATCTCACAGCCGCCCCTGACAAAGCAGATCCAGCAACTGGAACAGGCGATGGGTGTGCGCTTGCTGGAGCGCACCAAGCGCAAGGTCGAGCTGACTGCGGCGGGGCGTGTGTTCCTTGATGAGGTTAGGGCCGTGCTTCAGCAGACAGAGCAGGCGGTGGAGCTTGCTCGCAAAGCCGATCGTGGCGAAACCGGCCATCTTGCTGTCGGATTCATCGACGCGGCTATCTACAGCGTGGTGCCTTCTGTCGTCCAACGCTTCACCAAGCGCTATCCCGAGGTCGAGTTGAGCCTGACCGACCTGCGCATTCCCAATCAAGTCAGGGCTGTGGCCGAACGCCAGCTCGATATCGGTTTTGTTCATCCTCCCGTCGTTCACAAGGCATTGAAGGTCGAAAGCATACTGGTCGAACCCCTGATCGTGGCCTTGCCGGAAACGCATCGGCTAGCCTCGGAAGCAGAGGTCGCGCTAGCCGACTTGGCCTCCGAAGCGTTGATTCAGTTCCCGCGCAGCATCAATCCATCCCTCTATGACGAGATCGTCGGGTTGTGCCGTTCATCCGGGTTCAGCCCGAGGATCGTTCGAGAAGCGACGCCGAAGCAGACAATCATCGGACTTGTATCCGTCGGGCTGGGCGTCTCGCTGCTGCCCGCCTGTCTGCAAAATTTGCGCCGGAGCGGCGTCGTTTATCGCCCTATCCAGGGACGAACCTTGTCTATCGACACTTCAATCATCTACCGGCATGAACAACCCTCGCCGGTGCTGAAGGCCTTCCTCGACATCGTCCGCGAGACGACGCAAAAAGATTCAAATCCCGTCTCTCTTCAAGCTTCATGACCGAATTTCTATAGGCATCCGGGATTGTTAGTGTGAGGTCCTGCTTCCGGTAGCTTCATCGTTCGATCAGCGATTATTTGGCACTCGCGGCCTTGAGATGTTACCTATTTGACCGGAATTCGCCGGAGCCGGCTTCGAAGCCTGTCGTCGGAAGCCGTCCTCAGATTCTGACGGCAAGCGTTTCCAGCCCGTGGAAATGATACGTGTCACGGAAGCGCGGCTGTTCGGCCATTTGGAGCCGCGGCAGGCGTTCGAACAAGGTTTTCAGCGACACCTGCAGTTCGAGCCGGGCGAGCGGCGCGCCGATGCAGAAATGGATGCCGGCGCCGAACGACACGTTCTTCTGGTCGGCACGGTCCGGCCTGAAGGCGAGGGGCTCGGCAAACGCAGTAGGGTCGCGATTGGCCATGCCGAGCAGCAGACCGATCGTCTCGCCCGGCTGGACGATGATCCCCGGCCCGGCCTCGACCTCCTGATAGGCGTAGCGCGTGAACATGTGCAGCGGCGCGTCGAAGCGCAGGCACTCTTCGACCGTCGCGGCTGTTGCTTCCGGTGAGGCGAAGAAGCGGCGCGGGTCGCCGCCTTGCGCAAGGATCGAGCGCACCGCATTGCCGGTCTGGTGGACAGTTGCTTCATGGCCGGCATTGAGCAAAAGGATGGCCGAGGATACCAGCTCGTCCTCCGACAGTTTCTGGCCGTCCTCCTGTGCCGCAATCAGCAGCGACAGAAGATCCTCGCCCGGCCTCTTTCGCCGCTCGGCGACGTAGCCGCGCAGAAAATCGGAAAAGTCGCGCGCGGCGCGATTGGCCGTGTCCTCCGTCCCGCGGGTGCGGCCATGCATGTACATGGCGACCATCCGATGCGACCAGTCGAGGAGCTGCGGCCCCATGTCGACCGGCACGCCGAGCATTTCCGCAATGATGGTGATCGGCAAGGGAGCTGCGAATGCCGGCAGCAGGTCGACTCCTCCTGGTTCGAAACGGTCGATCAGTTCGTTGGCCAGCGCCTCGACACGTGGCCTGAGCCGCTCGACCTGGCGCGAGACGAAGGCGCGGTTGACCAGCGTTCTGAGCCGTGTGTGGACAGGCGGCTCCAGCTCCAGCATCGAATTGGCCTCGATGCCGTCGAACGCGCTGAGGTGCGTGCGGTCCTGACCGATGCCTCGGCTGTCCGGAATGCCGGCCGGGTTCTGCCGGCCGAAGCGGCGATCGCGCAGCAGCCGGTTGACGTCGTCGAAGCCGCCAAAGCACCAGAAACCAAACTCCTCCCAGAAGAAGGCGTTCGATGCGCCATGCAGGAAGGCGTAGGCTTCGTACGGATTCTGGAAGAACGCCGGCTCGTGCGGATCGAGCCGCAGGCGACGCGTGGCTGGATCAAAAGCAAGGTAGGGCGGCTTCAATTCGGTCATGCCAGATCATTAGCGCGGCTTGCCAGTCTGGTGCCAGACCGTATGTTGGCCCTCCAGTGAGGTGAGCCGCCGAAGCGGTTGCGGAAGGACGGTTTTCATGAATGTGATCGTGGTCGGTGCAGGCATTGCCGGGCTATCCACGGCGTGGTCACTGGTCAGGGCCGGGCACCTCGTCTCGATCGTCGAGCAGGGACCGATCCCCAATCCGCTCGCCGCCTCGGGCGATCATCACCGCATCATCCGCCGCGCCTACCGGGCCGGAACGGGCTACGGCCGGCTGATCACCGAAGCCTATGAAGCCTGGGATGAGATGTGGGCCGATCTCGGCGAAAGCCATCTCGATCCGCGCGGCTTCATCTGCATTTCGCGCCAGCCGGGAGATGAGGCCGAGGAATACCGAGAAGGCATGGAAGCCGGGAACTACCCGTTCGAATTGTTCGAGCCGGATGCCGCGGTCGAACGCTGGCCGTTCCTGGAACCTGGTTCATTCCGCTATGCGTATTTTTCGCCGGACGGCGGCGCGCTGCACTGCCGCAAGATCGCCGCCGGCCTCGCCAGGTGGCTGCGCGCGAACGGCGCCAATGTCTACGAGAACAGCAAGGTGGTCGAGATCGACGCCGAGGCCGGGCATATCGTGCTGGCAGGCGGCGAAACGATGCAGGCCGACCGGATCGTCGTCGCTGCCGGCGCCTGGGTGCTGAAACTGTTCCCGGAGCTGGACGGCGAGCTGAAAACCTGGCGCACCGCGCTCGCCTATGTCGAACCGCCGGCGGATCTGCAGGCAGCCTGGCAGGCAGCGCCGGTTGTCCTCGACATTGGCGGCACTGTCGACGGCTACGCAATCCCGCCGACAGGCGGCGCCGGCATGAAATTCGGCTCGGGCCTGCACAGGGTGCCGACCAGCGATGCCGACTGGAACCGTCAGCCGGTGCCGGGCGAGGGTGAGGCGATCCGCAACCTGTTTTCGCCGCCGCTTGCCCGTATCGAGGAGTATAAGGTCACCGAGGTGGTCACCTGCGCCTACACATTCACCGCCGACGAGAAATTTCTGGCACACCAGAAAGGCAGATGCCTGGTCGTCTCGGCCTGCTCCGGCCACGGCTACAAGTTCGGCGCGGCAGTCGGCAGAAGGGTTGCGGCCTGCGTCGGCAATGGCGATGTCGACGGCCTGAAGAAATGGCTCAGGGCAGAGGTGGCCTGAGCGGCTGCTAGTACCGGCAGTGGCGTGGGATGTGCACGCGCCGCCAGCTGGATGAGCCCTCCCTGACCACCACGCGGCGAGCCACTGTCTGATAAGACGCCGGAATGTCGACGATGCGCTGTTGCTCCGGCCGCACGAGAACCTCTTCGGCGACGCTCTCGTATTCGGCGGGCAGGACAACGCGCCGCCGGCGTTCCGGCTCAATCACGACGATCTCGGCCACGCGTTCATAGCGCGCCTTGTGCCTGACCTTGCACAGCACCTTGCGGCCATTGATGATGCGCCATTCCCAGGAATAGCCGCCGTCATCGACCCTCACGGACCGGTAGATGGTGCGGGTGATGGCGGGCACGATCTCGTAGCTGACGCGCGCCGGCGCGATCTGCACCACGCGCTCGCGCGTCCCGTAGATTGGCGCCTCGTATTCCACCTGCTGGCCGGCTGGGCTGACGAGCACATCCTCGTAGACGGTGTCGTAGACGGCCGGCCGATTGACCTGCTCGTAGCATTCGACCGCGCGTCCGCCGGCCGCCGTTTCCGACATTGTGCCGAGCATGGTCAGGCCGGCAATGGCGAAGGAAGAAGCTTTCCTGGTCATGGAACTCTCCCTGTTTGAACCGCATGAAGCGGGTTCAACGTTGAACTGTAGGGAAAGCCATGTCGTGGAAAAGGCGATTCATCAAACTTCGTTAATTCGACTACCTGAGTCCGACAGACAAATTCTTGCTGCCAATTAAGCATCCGCTAACAATCAACGAATAACATTTGACGTATTCGAGTTGATTGACTTGGTCGCTGGTCAGGAACGTCGTGGGGGGACGTAGCTGGCCATCCGGTGTCGCATGCGATCCCGCGTTTTCCGCATATCTCGTCCTGCAATAATCCTTTCAGTAAATGTGACGTTGCCCTTGGATCCTCCACCCAGGCTGCAAGTCGTACCTGTGGCGGCGTTCCTTTGCGAGCGCCGGGCAAATGGAGGCCGACATGCCCGCAGAACTTGTTCCGAAATCCGTTGTGCAACTGCCGGCACCGACGGCTTCCACCGCAAGCCATGAACTCACCGACCTTTGCCTGGCACTCTGGGCCAGAATGGGATTGTCCTGGAAGCCTGCCGTCGAATGGTTCCCACGCGTGGTCGTTCTGCATTCGGCGATCTACCGCACGATGTTCGACTCCTCGTCGGAAGGGGACATCGATGCCGTTCTTCTGGCCGATGAGCGGCGTAACTCGCCGCTGGACAACCTGCGTGACCACATTCCGCTGGCGATGGTGCCTGTCATCGATCTGGGCGGCCGTGCCGGCCGGTTCGCGGATGTACATTTCGATCTGATGCAGCAAACGACTTGGGCGGAGACGGCAAAATGCATTCTCGATTTTCGCCGCCGCCGCGAACAGCTTGCCGCGCACATCCGTTCGACAAATACGCCCGAAACGCGCTTTCTTGCGCATGCCTTCGTCGCCGGCAGAAGCATCGAAGCCAAGCGCTATCCGATGACGTCGGCCTCCATAAGCTATCCGGGCTTTCCGTCGGCGGCCAAGACGATCCCGATCGCCGAAGATCTCTCCCATCGCGGACTTCTGCTTAAGACCTTCTTCGACCGCGTGCATGAGTGCGGCGCCTGCGGGTCGCGGCGGCTTACCGTTCGCGAGGAATGTCCCTCCTGCCGTTCGGCCGATATGTTCGAGGCCGAGCTTATTCATCATTATCGTTGCGCGGCTCTTCGTCCTGAAGGCGATTTTCGGCAGGGAAGCGCACTGGTCTGCCCCAAATGCAGCCAGCAATTGCGTCACTATGGAAAGGACTATGACAAGCCCGGCCACTCGCAAATCTGCAGGAGGTGCAAGGATTCGACATCGGAGCCGGCTGTTGGATTCGTCTGCCAGGATTGTGATGCGCGGGCTGATGGCGACAGCGTTAAACGTATCGACTTTTTTTCCTACGCACTCACGGATCAGGCGCTGTCTCTGCTCACCAGTCCGGAGAAAAAGCTGCCAACGTCCTTGTTGGGGTTGCCGCCATCCCTGGTTCAGGAACTCGACCGCGCACGCATGACCGGAGCGAAGGGCCCGCCGTTGGCGGTCACGGAATTGCGTTACGGAGCACGAGATTCGCTCATAAAATCAAAGGGCCAGGACGTGTTTGAGAAACTGCGCCGTCTCTTCATCGAAAACCTGAGCAATTACCTTGCGGAGACAGGATCGGTGCACAAAGGCGCCGCCGCCGACTATTTCATCATGACGGCGAAGGGCGACGAGACATTGTCGGAGCAGATATCGGCAATGCTTTCAATCTGCGAGGCGTCTTTGGGCGAAAAGCTTGACCCTCGCCCTCGGGTGGCGACCAAAACGGGGCAAGCCTCGCGTTGAATGATCTCGAACTCGGATTTGCATTCCTGCTAGCTCAATCGACGGCGAGCCTGGCCTCCGTTTTCTGGTACACGCTGGTCTTTGAGTTCCCCCGTTACATCATTCCGTTCGTCGCGGCCGCTGTGACCATGCGTTCGCGTGATGCCGCGGGTTCGATTGAGCATGAGCGACCATTACGGCCCAATGTAAGCATCATTCTGGTTGGCCATAATGAGGCTGAGTCCATCGAAACCTGCGTCCGCTCGTTGCGGGAACAGTCTTTCAATGACTTCGAAGTTGTCATTGTCAGTGATGGTTCGACCGATCGGATGAGCAGGGTCTCGCAAGCTCTGGTCAAGAGAGGTTATGCCTCGCGCATCATTTCGACGGATCTGCGGGGCGGCAAGGCGAGCGGGATCAATCTGGCGTGCCGCGTAGCCAAAGGCGACATACTGATCAATGTCGATTGCGACTGTTCGTTTGATCGGTACGCGATCGAAAATATTCTCGGCCCCTTTTCGGATCCAGCGGTTGGAGCGGCATGCGGCGATATTGCACCGCGCAACGGCCACGCGAGTATCGTCGCCCAGTTTCAGGAGATCGAATATTTGCAGTCGATTTCGGTCGGAAAGCGTATTGCTGGAGCTCTCGATCAGGTCGTTTGCATTTCGGGAGCGTTCAGCGCCTTCAGGCGCAAAGCCCTTTTGGGGGTTGGGGGGTTCGACGTAGGCGGTGGCGAGGATCTGGATGTCACGCTGAGATTGCGACGGGCGGGCTGGCGCATGGCCTATGTACCGGATGCGATCTGCTATACGGACGTCCCGATAACCGCATACCAATATATCCGCCAGCGATTGCGCTGGGAACGCGATGCCATTTGGCTACGCTTTCGCAAACACTACCGCCTGTTTCGTGTCTCGGACTCGGGTTTCCGGCTTCCGGAGGCCCTACACCAATGGGATTTCCTCCTTTTCAACGTCGTTGGTGCCGCGATATTCCCGCTCTATCTCGTCTGGCTTGCCCTCCAGTACGGCTCTTTCACGCCCGCGATCCTCATCGGCATGCAGTGCGGCCTCCTGGTTCTCGACGTGTTTGTGCTGGCGCTGGCCAGTTGGACCACCGAGCGGCAGGGGTTCTGGCGAAGCATATGGTTCCTGCCCGGCTACTCTCTGTTCATGACCTATGTGATGAGACCCGTTCGATTGATCGCCTATATCGATGAATGGGTGTTCTCAGGTTCACATCGCGACAACTACACGCCGATCAAAGTTCGGCTAGAGCGGCCCTGGTAGAGAACGAGCTTCAGATGAAATACATTCGAAAACACGTCCGAGTGGACAATCTGGGAAAACAGCAGCGCGCGAGTGTGGGAAGTTGGGGTCGCATCGTTTACCTCGCTCTCCTCGGTTTGTTTTCCTCTTCGATCGTCTACTACCTCATTGGTGATGCGGTCGTCTTGTCAGCGGACGGTATTGTCCTGAAGGATCGGTATGCCGTCGATGCCGCCTATCCGGCCAAGGTAACGCATGTCTTTGTCAAGGCGGGAGACAAGGTCGAGCCCGGTACATTGCTCGTCGAGCTTCAATCGTTCGACATGGTCAAGGAGATCGCGGAGCTGCTGTTGCGACAGGGTGAACTCGCCGTTCGCGAGGGCCAGCTCCACAGCCGACACGAAGCGATCCAGTCCGTGATGCCGCTGGCCGAGCGGACAGCGCGTGAAACCAGGACGACACTTGCGAGAATCGACACCATCATCACGGCAGGCATCGTCTCGACTTCGACGAAGGACGAAGCCGTTCGTGGCAGCTTCCAGGCCGCCGAACATCTGGCTGATCTGACCGGTCAATTGCAAGCGACCAAATCCGAACTCGCCCTGGTGGCGCAATTCCGTGCGAGATCGGGCGAGGCTATGGATGAGGTAAAGGCCATATATGACGGCGGAAACATCCGCTCGGTCACGGAGGGGGTCGTTGGCGCGAAGGTGCCGGTCCCTGGCCAGGTGCTGCGGTTCGGCGATCCGCTTCTACAGATCGACGGCGGCAAGTCCTACGTCCTCGCCTATCTGCCGGACAACTATCTGTTTTCGCTGCGCGAAGGAATGGCGGTCGACGTGGGTAACGGAACCGAGCGTGCAAGAGGAACAGTCGAAAAGATTCTGTCGGTCGCCGACGCCTTGCCGGACGAGTTTCAGAACATGTTCCGGCCCCGCGACAGGTCAAGGCTGATCCGTATCGCACTCGATGAGTCGAATTCCTTCGCGGTCTCGCAAAAAGTATCAGTGAGTGGTTGCGCGTTCGGCTTCTGTTGGGCCAGGTAATGCCTGCTTAATCCTGCGGAGGCAGCTACTTAGCCGTCCCGGGAACGCAGTCAATCTTCCTCGCCCGATACGACATTCCAGGCCCTTCGCGTTGCGAGCGACGCCAGTGCCACCATGGCCGCGCGAAACCGTGGGATCAAAGAGGTGAAGTCAATCCACCAGGATCCGTGCCGCGTCCTCCGGGCACCGTCCGGCAAGCTTGATTCGTTTTAACCAAGTGGCTAGGAGAGGCGGCCTTGCGCTAGGGTGAGCCGGCATCCTATTTACACAATAACGATCCAGAACCGATTCTGCCCGATTGCAAATCTCCGGCGCCGGAATCCCATCCTCAAAAAGGGATAGTCCATGAAGAACCCCGTCGAAACCTACATGAACCTCGTTCCGATGGTGGTCGAACAGACCAATCGCGGCGAGCGGGCCTACGACATTTTCTCGCGGCTCCTCAAGGAGCGCATCATTTTCATCACCGGCCCGGTCGAGGATGGCATGGCGACGCTGGTCTGCGCGCAGCTGCTGTTCCTCGAGGCGGAGAATCCGAAGAAAGAAATCAACCTCTATATCAACTCGCCCGGCGGCGTCGTCACCTCCGGCATGGCGATCTACGACACCATGCAGTTCATCAAGCCTGCGGTGTCGACGCTCTGCATCGGTCAGGCCGCCTCGATGGGCTCGCTGCTCTTGACGGCGGGCCACAAGGATATGCGCTTTGCCACGCCGAACGCCCGCATCATGGTCCACCAGCCTTCCGGCGGTTTCCAGGGCCAGGCTTCCGACATCGAGCGCCATGCCCAGGACATCATCAAGCTGAAGCGCCGCCTCAACGAGGTCTACGTCAAGCACACCGGCAAGAGTTATGATGAGATTGAAAAAACGCTCGACCGTGACCATTTCATGACTGCCGACGAGGCCAGGGATTTCGGCCTCATCGACAAGGTCATTTCGTCACGTGAGCCGGTCGAAGGTATTGCCTTATAGGCCCGCGGTGGCCCCGCGGTGGCAATGAGTGGCGGGATCACGCGCTTTTGGCGCAGCTTGCGGCATTTCGGCCACAATTGGCTGTTCCCTCGACGGGTGCAATTGCCTACGTTAAGGCTATGTTGATTTTCGACGGCTTAGCTTTGCGTGGGGTTGTTCGAATCATTGCCCCGTTTTCCGATTTGTGTTTCGTACGGAATGCGTTGCGGGAGCCGGGGCACTGGCGGCGGCGGATTCCCGCGATAGATTGAATATGCGCCCTTTCAACCAGACCATCGGCGGGCGGCCATGAAAGGACATGAAAATGAGCAAGGTCGGCAACAACAGCGGTGATTCCAAGAACACGCTTTATTGCTCGTTTTGCGGCAAAAGCCAGCACGAAGTGCGCAAGCTGATCGCCGGGCCGACGGTGTTCATCTGCGACGAATGCGTCGAACTGTGCATGGACATCATCCGCGAGGAGAACAAGACCTCGATGGTGAAGTCGCGCGAGGGCGTACCGACCCCGCAGGAAATCCTCAAGGTTCTCGACGACTACGTCATCGGCCAGCCTTACGCCAAGCGCGTGCTGTCGGTGGCCGTCCACAACCACTACAAGCGCCTCGCCCATGCCGGCAAGAACAACGACGTCGAGCTGGCGAAGTCGAACATCCTGCTGATCGGCCCGACCGGCTGCGGCAAGACGTTGCTGGCGCAGACGCTGGCCCGCATCATCGACGTCCCCTTCACCATGGCCGACGCGACGACGTTGACCGAGGCCGGCTATGTTGGCGAGGACGTCGAGAACATCATCCTGAAGCTGTTGCAGTCGGCCGATTACAATGTCGAGCGCGCCCAGCGCGGCATCGTCTATATCGACGAGATCGACAAGATCTCGCGCAAGTCGGACAATCCCTCGATCACCCGCGACGTGTCGGGCGAGGGCGTGCAGCAGGCACTTTTGAAGATTATGGAAGGCACCGTCGCCTCCGTGCCGCCGCAGGGCGGCAGGAAGCATCCGCAGCAGGAATTCCTGCAGGTCGACACCGCCAACATCCTGTTCATCTGCGGTGGCGCTTTCGCCGGCCTGGACAAGATCATCTCGGATCGCGGCAGGAAGACCTCGATCGGATTCGGCGCCATCGTCGCTTCGCCCGAGGATCGCCGCACCGGCGATGTTTTCCGCCTGGTCGAGCCTGAGGATCTGTTGAAGTTCGGCCTCATTCCCGAGTTCGTCGGCCGTCTGCCCGTCCTGGCGACGCTGGAGGATCTCGACGAGCCGGCGCTGATCCAGATCCTGACCGAACCGAAGAACGCGCTGGTCAAGCAGTATCAGCGGCTGTTCGAGATGGAGAATGTCGACCTGACCTTCCATGAGAACGCGCTGTCGGCGATCGCCAAGCGCGCCATCGAGCGCAAGACCGGCGCACGCGGCCTGCGTTCGATCATGGAAGCGATCCTGCTCGACACCATGTTCGAGCTGCCGGCACTGGAAGGCGTGCGCGAAGTGGTTATTTCGGAAGAGGTGGTGTCAGGCAACGCCAGGCCGCTCTACATCTATTCCGAGCAGAAGGAAAAGAAGGGCAACGTCAGCGCCTGACGTGAGCCGGCAATGGATTTTTCTGAAACGGCGCCGCAGGGCGCCGTTTTGCTGTCGCACACCGCGTACGGCGCCGCGTAGTGGCTGTGGATTGGAGGGACGGACCGTGTTGACCCTTGATCTTTACCCCCTGTGCCTCCAACTAAAGGCGGAAGGCCGTGGTGCCGAATTCTGTGCTGTAAAACTCCCGTCACAAACGGTGGTAGGCGGAACGATCCCCGGTCGTTAATATGAGATTCGCGGTTGGCCGATTGGCGGCCGCGACATGAAAGGTTGGACAATGGCCAAATTATCCAAGGCTCCCAGCGACGGCGTCTTCGCAGTCCTCCCACTGCGCGACATCGTGGTGTTCCCGCACATGATCGTTCCGCTCTTCGTCGGGCGTGAAAAGTCGATCAAGGCGCTGGAAGAAGTGATGGGTCAGGAAAAGCAGATCCTGCTCGCGACCCAGATGAATGCCGCCGACGACGATCCGGAGCCCGATGCCATCTTTGACATCGGCACGCTCGCCAATGTGCTGCAATTGCTGAAACTGCCGGACGGCACCGTGAAGGTGCTGGTCGAAGGTGCCTCGCGCGCGAAAATCGTCGCGTTCACCGACCGTCCCGACTTCCATGAGGCCCGTGCTGCGGCGCTGGTCGAACCGGAGGAGGAAGAGGTCGAGGTCGAGGCGCTGGCACGTTCCGTGGTCACCGACTTCGAGAACTACGTCAAGCTGAACAAGAAGATCTCGCCCGAAGTGGTGGGTGCTGCCAGCCAGATCGACGACTATTCCAAGCTCGCCGACACGGTCGCCTCGCATCTTGCCATCAAGATCCCCGAGAAGCAGGAGATGCTCGCCACGCTGTCCGTCAAGGAACGGCTGGAAAAGGCGATGGGCTTCATGGAAGCCGAAATCTCGGTGCTCCAGGTGGAGAAGCGCATCCGCTCGCGCGTCAAGCGCCAGATGGAGAAGACGCAGCGCGAATACTACCTCAACGAGCAGATGAAGGCGATCCAGAAGGAGCTCGGCGAGGGCGAGGACGGCCGCGACGAGGCCGCCGAGATCGAGGCGCGGATCAAGAAGACCAAGCTCTCCAAGGAGGCCCGCGAAAAGGCGGAAGCCGAGCTGAAGAAGCTGCGGACGATGTCGCCGATGTCGGCTGAATCGACCGTCGTGCGCAACTATCTCGACTGGCTGCTGTCGATCCCGTGGGGCAGGAACTCCAAGGTCAAGCAGGACCTGGCCTTTGCCCAGAATGTGCTCGATACCGATCATTTCGGCCTCGACAAGGTCAAGGACCGCATCGTCGAATACCTCGCTGTGCAGAGCCGCCAGAAGAAGCTGAAGGGGCCGATCCTGTGCCTCGTCGGACCTCCCGGCGTGGGCAAGACCTCGCTCGGCAAGTCGATCGCCAAGGCGACCGGCCGTGAGTTCATCCGCATGGCGCTGGGCGGCGTGCGCGACGAGGCCGAGATCCGTGGTCACCGCCGCACCTATATCGGCTCGATGCCCGGCAAGGTCATCCAGTCGATGAAGAAGGCGAAGAAATCCAACCCGCTCTTCCTGCTCGATGAGATCGACAAGATGGGCCAGGATTTCCGCGGCGATCCGTCATCGGCTTTGCTCGAGGTGCTCGATCCCGAGCAGAACTCGACGTTCATGGACCATTACCTCGAGGTCGAATACGACCTGTCGAGCGTGATGTTCGTGACGACGGCGAACACGCTGAACATCCCTGCGCCCTTGATGGACCGCATGGAGATCATCCGCATCGCCGGCTACACCGAGGACGAGAAGATCGAGATCGCCAAGCGTCACCTGATGCCCAAGGTGATCCGCGACCACGCGTTGCAACCGAAGGAGTTCTCCGTCGGCGAGGACGCGATCCGCGGCATCATCCAGACCTACACCCGTGAAGCGGGCGTCAGGAGCCTGGAGCGCGAGCTGATGAAGCTCGGGCGCAAGGCGGTGACCGAGATCCTGAAGACGAAGAAGAAGACGATCAACATCACGGCGGACAATCTTGCCGATTACCTTGGTGTTCCGCGCTTCCGCTTCGGCCAGGTCGAGAGCGACGATCAGGTCGGCGTGGTCACCGGGCTCGCCTGGACGGAAGTCGGCGGCGAGCTGTTGACGGTGGAAGGTGTCATGATGCCCGGCAAGGGCCGCATGACCGTGACCGGCAATCTGCGCGACGTGATGAAGGAATCGATTTCGGCGGCGGCGTCCTATGTCCGCTCGCGGGCCATCGATTTCGGCGTCGAGCCGCCACTGTTCGACAAGCGCGATATCCACGTCCACGTGCCGGAGGGTGCAACCCCGAAGGACGGACCGTCGGCTGGCGTGGCGATGGCGACGGCGATCGTCTCGGTGCTGACCGGTATCCCGGTCAGGGCCGATGTGGCGATGACCGGCGAGATCACGCTGCGCGGCAGGGTGCTGCCGATCGGCGGCCTTAAGGAAAAGCTGCTTGCCGCACTCCGCGGCGGCATCAAGAAGGTGCTGATTCCGGAAGAGAACGCCAAGGATCTGGCGGAGATTCCGGAGAACGTGAAGAGCGGCATGGAGATCATTCCGGTCTCACGGGTTGGCGAAGTGTTGCGCCATGCGCTGGTGCGCATGCCGGAACCGATCCAGTGGGTCGAACCCGTCAATGCGCCAGCCGTGGTCGATGTCGGAGACGAGGCTGGTAAATCGCTGGCGCATTAGTGCTTGCTAAAGTTGCAATGCACAAAGAGAGAGCCGGGCCTTGAGCCCGGCTTTTTCATGTGAAGAACCGCGGATTTCCGGGCTTTTTTCGACTTTCCCGGCGCTTTTCGACTTGGTTGCCGGAGCGCTTCTTTCTAAAGTCCGTTTCCTGCCGGATGAGTCGAGTGTTCCGGTTTTCTCATGGAAGGGAATTTTTATGAACAAGAACGAACTGGTGTCCGCTGTCGCCGATGCCGCGAGTATTTCGAAGGGTGACGCGCAGTCGGCGGTTGATGCGGTGTTTTCCGTGATCACCGGCGAACTGAAAAAGGGCGGCGATGTCCGGCTTGTCGGCTTCGGAAATTTCACCGTGTCAAAACGCGCCGCGTCGACCGGCCGCAATCCGCAGACCGGTGCGGAAGTGAAGATCCCGGCGCGCACCGTGCCGAAGTTCTCGGCCGGCAAGGGCCTCAAGGACGCGGTCAACTAGGCGCCTCCTTAAGTCTTTCAGAGAAAAGAAAAGCCGGCATATCCGGTTTTTCTTTTCTGATGGAAAAGGCGGCGCTATGCCGTCGGCGCGTCCGTGCGCATCAAGCCTTCTTTCTTGAGATCGGTCCACAGCGCCGACGGCAGCTTCGCGTCGAGCAGCGAGCGATTGCTTTCGACTTCGCCCGGCCGCTGGCCGCCGGGGATTACCGAGACGACGGAAGGATGCAGCAGCGGGAACTGCAGCGCCGCCTCGATCAGGGGCACGCCGTGGCGTTTGCAGACCGCCTCGATGCGGGTGACGCGGTCGATGATGTCCTGCGGCGCCTCCGAATAATTGTAGTAGGCGCCAGGCTTCGGCCCGGTTGCCAGGATGCCGGAATTGTAAGGCCCGCCGAGAACGATGCCGATGCCGCGTTGCTGGCATAGCGGCAGGAAAGACTGCAGCGCTTCCTGCTCCAGCAGCGTGTAACGCCCGGCAAGCAGGAACAGATCGAAATCGCCGCGCTCGGCCAGCGTCTGGGCAACCTGCCACTCGTTGATGCCGCCGCCGAATGCCTTGATCACGCCCTGGTCGCGCAATGCCAGCAATCCGTAGTAGCCGGAGCTCATGAATTCCTGGATGTGCTGGTCCGAGGCTTCCTTGCTGCCATGGGTGAAGATGTCGACATCGTGCACGAAGAGGATGTCGATGCGGTCGACGCCGAGCCGTTCCAGCGAGGCTTCGAAGGAGCGCATGACGCCGTCATAGCTGTAATCGTAGACCTCGCGGCGCGACGGCGTGTCGAAGAACTTGCCGATGCCGGTGCGCTGCTCCGGCGGGCAGGCGCGCATTATGCGCCCGACTTTGCTGGACAGCACGTAGCCGTCGCGCTTCTTCGAACGCAGGAACGGATTGAGCCGCGTTTCGGCTAGGCCCAGCCCATAGAGCGGCGCGGTGTCGTAGTAGCGGCAGCCGACCCGCCATGCCGCCTCCAGCGTAGCATTGGCATCCTCATCGGAGACGGCGCGGTAAAGATTGCCGAGCGGCGCGGTGCCGAAGCCGAGCTCGGTGAAATTGATGCCGCCATTACCGATGCGGTCGAAATGCCGTGTCTTCATATGCTGCCGTTTCCTCATTTGGATTTGCCGTGACACTATCACGGCTGTAGCGCATCAAAAGCACTGCGTGTCGTTGGACACCGATTTTCGCGGTGATAGCATGAATGAAAACAAGCCGTTCGGGGCAAAGGTGACTGAGATATTCAAATGGTTCTCCGGCACCGGCAAGCTGGTGCAAATGTCATGACGGACGCCGGCGAAAACCTGTTTGGGATTGCGCTGAACGAGCTTGGCACCGTGCTGGAGCGTATCGACGCAAGCCGCATCGACGCCGCTTGCGCCATCTTGGCCGGTGCGAAAAAGATCGTCACCTATGGCTGCGGCCGCGAGGCGCTGCAGGTCAAGGGTTTTGCCATGCGGCTCTATCATCTCGGTCTGCCGGTGTCGGTCGTCGGCGACATGACCACGCCGCCGCTGGGCGCGGGCGATGTCTTCCTCGCCAGTTCCGGCCCGGGTGAGACGTCGACGGTGCTGACCTTGATGCAGGTCGCGCGCGAGGTCGGTGCCACCGTCCTGCTGCTCACCGCGCAAGCCGACAGCACTGCCGCGAAGCTGGCCGACCTCACACTGCTTATCCCGGCTCAGACCATGGCCGACGACCAGGGGCCCGAAAAGACATCCGTCCTGCCGATGGGCTCGGTTTTCGAAGGCGCGCTGTTCGTCCTCTTCGAAGTGATGGTGCTGAAGCTCAGGGATCTGACCGGCGTCTCGCCGGGAGCGATGCGCGGCCGCCACACCAATATGGAGTAGGTGTCATGCGCTACGAATTGATGCTGCCGCATCAGATACGCAAGGTGATCGCCGAAAACCGGCCGGTCGTGTTGCCGCTGGGTGTGCTTGAATATCACGGCGAGCACATGGCCGTCGGCATGGACACGCTGGCGGTGGTCAAGAGCCTGGAACTGTTCGAAAAAGAAGCCGAGATCGTCATTCTGCCGCCCTTCTATTACGGCGCGGCGAGCTATGCTGTTGCAGCACCGGAGGGCAGTGGTTCGCTGCAGGTCGGCGGCAATGTGCTGGCGCCATTTGCGGAAGAACTGTTCTATAGCCTGCTGCGCATCGGCTTCCGCAACATCCACGCCATCATTCACCACCAGACCGAAAATTTTGCCGCCGGCATGCCAACCGATCTCGCCTTCAAGGCCGCCGGCCGGCAGGCGATCTTCCGCTTCCTGGAGAAAGAACGTGGCGAAGGCTGGTGGGGCTCTGCGGCGATGGCCGACTATTATGCCGAGCACGCCGAGGGCAGCAATTTCTTCAACTGGGTGCAGGTGCATCCCCTAATGCCGGCTTCAATGCACAGCCGGTACCCGTTCGACCATGCCGGCACCGGCGAGACGTCGCTGATGCTGGCGCTGTACCCGGAAGCGGTGGATGCCGGCCGCTTCGCCGACAACACCGGCTGGTACACGGCAAGTGCGCCCGAAGCTTCGGCGGAATTGGGGCAAAAAGGGGTTGCCATGATCCTCGAGCATTTGCGAGCAACACTTTCGGGTTAGCGCGCTTTTCCCTTCTCCCGCAACAAGGGGAGAAGGGAGAGCCGGCGCAGTTATTTCACCGCGCCCGCTGTCATGCCCATGATCAGGTAACGCTCGAGCGCGATGCCGATGACGGCGAGCGGCGTGATGGCGGCGGTGGCAAGCGCTGCCATCGACCACCAGTTGATGCCTTGTGAGCCGGTCTGGCTGGCCACCATGACAGGAATGGTCTTTGCGTCGGTCGAGGTCAAAAGCGCTGCGAAGAAATACTCGTTCCAGCACAGCACCATCGCCAGGATGAAGGCGGCGACCATGCCCGGCAGCGCGATCGGCATGACGATGCGCAAGAAGGCGCCCCAGATCGACAGGCCGTCGACGAGTGCTGCCTCCTCCAGCTCCACCGGTATGGAGTTGAACTGGTCGCGCATGATCCAGATGACGATCGGCAGCACCATCAGCGTATAGAGCAGGATCAGCCCGACGCGTGTGTCGAGCAGGCCGACCTCCCGGTAAAGCACGAGGAAGGGCAAGGCCAAAACCACCGGCGGCAGGATCAGCTGAGACAGGAAGAAGAAGGAAATATCCTCGTTCCTGAACCAGGCAAACTTGTAACGATAGCGGGTCAGCCCGTAGGCGGCGAGGCTGCCGATGACGATGGCGAGGGTCGACGCACCGACCGAAGTGATGACCGAATTCATGAAACGCTTGATGAATTCGTCGCGCACCGTCGACGTCCGAAAGATCGAGTCCGGCGACAGGCCGAGCGAACGCCAGCCCTTCCAGTCGGGCCGGAAGTCGACGAACGGGATCAGATGGCCCTGGGTGACGTCGACCGCGGTCTTGAACGAAGTGGTTATTGTCCAATGGATCGGGAACAGGCAGATGAAGGCCCAGAAGATGAGCGCGCCGTAGATGAAGACGCGGTTGGCGACGAAGCTCGCCGGCGAGCGAATTTCGGAAGCGGCATAGTCGGTGGTCTGAACGCTCATCTTGCCGGCCCGATCAGTTGACGTTGCGCACGAAGCGGCTGGCGAACTTCAGCAGCCAGGTCACGAACACGATGATGATGATCAAATAGGCCATCGCCAGCATCGTGCCGTAGCCGACGTTCGAACGGTCGCGATATTCGCGGTAGATGAAACTGGACACCGAATCGGTCGCGCCGCCCGGCCCGCCGGAGGTGACGGTGATGATGATATCGGCGAGCTTCAGCTTGAAGATGATGCGCAGGATGACCGCTGTCACCGACACCGGCAGCATCAGCGGGAAGGTGACCTGCCAGAAGGTCTGCCAGGCAGTGGCGCCATCGACACGCGCTGCCTCGAGCACCTCGCGCGACATCGCCTGCAGGCCGGCGAGCAGCATGATCATCATGAACGGGATGAACGTCCACGCGTCGAGCACCATGATCGAGATGCGGGCGGTGATCGGGTTGGAGAAGAAGGCCGGGTTTTCCCAGCCGAGATGCCGTGCCAGTGTCGCGGCCGGCCCGAAGCGGTATTCCATCAGCGACTTGCCGATCATCCACGACACCGCCACCGGCGACAGCATCAGCGGCATGAGAAACACGACGCGGAAGAATTTTCGTGCCCTAATCTGCGCGTTGAGCAGCAGCGCCAGGCCGAAGGCGATGACATATTCGACGAACACCGCCAGCACGTAGAGCACCATGTTGAACAGCGCGTTGCGATAATAGGCGTCGTTCAGCATCTGCCAGAAATTGTCGAGCCCGTTGAACTGCCGTCCGCTGAAGGAACTGAGGTTCCAGTCGGTCAGCGCGATGTAGAAGCCGAACAGCGTCGGGAAGATCACCATGGCAATGGTAAACAGCAGCGCCGGCAGCAGGAACAGCGCGCGCTGGCCGTCCTCGCCGCGCGTCAGCACCTGGCCGATGCCGAGCGCGACACCCCACAGCACGTAGGCGTAGACCACCGGCCGCCAGGTGTCGAAGCCGATGGTGTCGACCTCGCTCTTGTAGAGGATTTGCAGCGCGATCACCGCCAGAAGGCCGAGCGTCGCAGCAGCCATCAGCGCCCAGCCAAGCCGTTTGCGGCTCCGCGGAATCAGGTCGGATGGCACGGCGCCTGCCGGCCATTCACTTGTCGACAAAGTCTGGTCAGCCAGGGTCCGGTCAGCCACGCGTCTTGCCTGTTCACAGGAGGCTCGATGACCGGCCGAGCCGATCGAGGCCGGGCCGGTAAAGCGGATGTCCGGCGGCTGTGCGCCGCCGGACCAGGTTTAACGATCTCAGCCTACATGCCGAGCGATGCCTTGTAGAGCTTGACCTGTTTGTCGCGGCCGATCTGGTCGGTCAGCTTCTCCCAGGCGGCTGCGATGGCGTCGGCGCCTTCCTGCGCCTTCATCTTGCCGGCAAAGGTGTTGGCCAAAATGTCCTCGGCGGCGCTGTAGTACTGGAAGATGCCGGGGATGCGCGGCTCGATCGCCGCGTTTGGATGGTTGTAGCTGTCGGCTTCCGACTTCAGATACGAGGTGATGAACGCCTCGTCGTAGCCCGCCGCCACCCATTCCGGAATGTTGAAATGCGAGTTGCGATAGGGCTGGAAACCCGACGGATAGGCCGCGCACCAGAGCGACAGGTCCTTGCCGCCGAGGTGGGCAGCGGCAGACCATGCCGCCTTCTTCTTCTTTTCGTCGCTGTCGACGCGGGCCATGACGTAAACGCCCCAGCCGAGATAGGCGCAGTTCGGCGCATGGTTCGGGCCGCTGGCGAGCTTGTCCCACTGGCCGGTCTTGGAGTTGTAGACATCGTCCGAGCCCGGCAGGATCGAGAAGCCGGTGATGTCGCCGACGACCGAGGAATCGTTGGTCTTGACGTTCGAACCGACGTCGCCCCACCAGGTAACCATCGAACCGGTGCCTGCCAGGAATTGCTGGAAGGCGGTGGTGTTCGGGTCGGCGTTGATCTGGTCGGCAGGTTCGGAGGGCAGGGCATCGATGACGTCCTGGATCGCCCGCACCCATGCCGGATTGTTAACGCGCGGCTTCATCGTGTCGGCATCAAACAGCCAGGCCTTGTCATCGGGATGCTTGGCGTAGGCGCTGGCGCGGCTGCCGAGGAAATAAAAGCCGAAACCGCCCCAGGGCTTGGGCGCATCGAGATAGCCAAAGACGTCCTGGCCCTTCACCTGCTTGCCCTTGAGGAACTTCGTCACCGCCTGCACCTGCTGCCAGGTCTTCGGCACGCCCCATTCGCCTTCTCCGCCGCCGTCCTTCCAGGCCTTGGCGAGGTCGGCATCGGCAAACACGTCGGTGCGGTAGTTGAAATTATGTGCGTCGCCGTCAACGGTCACGCGATATTGCTTGCCGTCCCATGTGCCCACCGGCGGCTGCAGATAGGCCACGACATCCTTCATGTCGATCTGGTCCTTGACCCAGTCCGGCATCTCGGAGGTGAGACCCTTGCCGCAGACGTCGCCTTCGAACGGTGCCCCCATTTCGATGATGTCGAAATCGACGGTGCCGGTCGCGATCGACTGCTGCAGGCGGGCGTTGTAGTCAGCCTGCGCCAGGTCGATCCAGTTGATCTTGGCGCCGGTATAGGTCTCCCACGGCTTCAGGAAGCCGCGAAACAGCACATTGTGCAGGTTCTGGTTGTTGAGGCCCATGAAGGTGAGTTCGACACCGGCGAATTCGCCTTCCTTGACATTGGCCTTGGTGGCGCCAAGGCAAAGCTCGCCGACCTGCTGGAAGTCGGCATCGGTCGGCTGACCCTTGCCGACACCCGGAATCTGCAGGATCTGCGCGCGCAGGTCGTCGGCGGCCGCAGCCGTGCGCGTCAGCGCACCAAGTCCGGCGCTTGAGGCCGCCGCGAGGGCGGCCATGCTGGCCGCTCCCTTCAGCACGTCGCGGCGGGTGGCCCCGGCGCGGACAAGTTGGTTATAAAGGCTGACTTTCATTTCGTTCCTCCCAGAAGGTCAATTGTGAATTGGTTCAGATGGTGGAGCGCCGATTATGTTCCCCAACGACAGCGACTCCGGTAAATAGCGGCCCGAATTCTCCCTCCCGCGACGCTTGGCATTCAGTGCCGGACAAGCGTACCGGTGCGCCCGGAACAGGGTCATAAGCCGGACACTGTCACTATTCGCACAACGAAGTGCGGTGTCAACGTGAATGGGTTTTTTATCTATAAGAGACTGACTTGCCCTCGCCGTTTGCGTTGTTTAGCTTCACGGCAACTGAAGGGGGAATGATGGCTCAAGTCGCGATCCGCAATGTGGCCAAGGCGTTCGGAACCGTCAAGGTTCTGCACGATGTCAGCGTCGACATCGCCGACGGGCAGTTCGTGGTGCTGGTCGGGCCTTCCGGCTGCGGCAAGTCCACGCTGCTGAGGATGGTGGCCGGGCTGGAGACGGTCTCCGGCGGCACCATCGCCATCGGCGAGCGCATCGTCAACCATCTGCCGCCGGCCAAGCGCGACATCGCCATGGTGTTCCAGAACTACGCGCTCTATCCGCACAAGACGGTCGAGCAGAACATGGCCTTTGCTCTCAAGCTGCGCAAAACCGACCCGGCGGTGGTCACTGAGCGGGTCAAGCGCGCCGCCGACATCCTCGACCTCAATCCCTACCTCAAGCGCTATCCGCGCCAGCTCTCTGGCGGCCAGCGCCAGCGCGTCGCCATGGGCCGCGCCATCGTGCGCAACCCGCAGGTGTTCCTCTTCGACGAGCCGCTCTCCAATCTCGACGCCAAGCTGCGTGTCCAGATGCGCACCGAGATCAAGGAACTGCACCAGCGGCTGAAGACCACCACCATCTACGTCACCCACGACCAGATCGAGGCGATGACCATGGCCGACAAGATCGTGGTGATGCGCGACGGTCGCATCGAACAGGTCGGCGCGCCGCTGGAATTATTCGACCGGCCGGCCAACCTGTTTGTCGCCGGCTTCATCGGCTCACCCTCGATGAACCTGCTCAAGGGCGTCGTGCGCAAGGGCGACAAGCCTGTCGTCGAGATCGCCGGGACGCCGTTCCCGATTGCGGCGACCAGTGCCGTCGAGGATGGCCGTAATGTCGTCTACGGCGTGCGGCCCGAGCATCTCGAAATCCATCCCGATGGTGTTCCGGCGAAGATTTCGGTGGTCGAGCCGACCGGTTCCGAGACTTTGGTGTTCCTGCGCTTCGGCGAGGGCGAGATGGTGGCGCTGTTCCGTGAGCGCCACGACTTCAAGCCGGGCGACACACTGCACCTGAAACCGCGGCTCGACCAGGTGCATCTCTTCGACGCAGAGACCGGCAAGCGTCTCTGATTTCGCCCCAGCAAACTTCGCGAGGAATACCATGCTCAAAGGAATCAATCCGCTGCTCAATGCCGATGTGCTGCAGGCGCTGCGGGCGATGGGCCACGGTGACGATCTGATTATCGCCGACACCAATTTCCCGTCCGATTCGGTGGCGCGCCAGACCGTGCTTGGCCGGCTGCTGCGCATCGATGCGTCGGCGGCCGACGTGGTCAAGGCGGTACTGTCGCTCTATCCGCTGGACACCTTCGTCGACGATGCCGCCGCGCGCATGGAGATCGTCGGCAAGCCGGACGACATTCCCGCCGTGCAGAAGGAAGTGCAAAAAGAGATCGATGCCGCCGAGGGCAAGGCCTGGCCGATGATCTCGGTCGAGCGCTACGCCTTCTACGAACGCGCCAAGAAGGCCTATTGCGTCATCCAGACCGGCGAGCGCCGCTTCTATGGCTGTTTTGCGTTCCGCAAGGGCGTCGTGCCACCGGATGCGGAGTAGCGGGATGCCGGCGAATCCGATCGTCATGAAGCCGGTTGTCATATTGGGCGTCTTCGTCGCCGATACGGCCTACCGCGCCGCCCGCCAGCCGCGCATGGGCGAGACGATCCTGGGCACGTCCTTCACGCTCGGCCCCGGCGGCAAGGGCTCGAACCAGGCGGTGGCGGCCGGCCGGCTCGGCGCCGACGTCACCTTCCTTACCCGCCTCGGCGTCGACCCCTTTGCCGATATGGCGAGACAGACCTGGTCGCACGCCGGCGTGAAGAGCGCCGTCATCGACACACCGGAAAGCTACACCGGTGCCGCCTATATCTTCATCGAGGAGACGAGCGGCAACAACGCGATCATCGTCAGTCCGGGTGCGGCGATGCTGATCTCGCCCGCCGATATCGAGGCAAATGCCGGCCTGATCCGCGCGGCCGGCGTTTTCGTCACCCAGCTCGAACAGCCGATCGAGGCGGCGCTGCGGGCGCTGGAGATCGCGCGCGGGGCAGGGGTGACCACCATCCTCAACCCGGCGCCCGCGGCCAGGCTTCCGGACCGCATCTACACGCTTTGCGACTATGTCACGCCGAACGAAACCGAGGCCGAGGAACTGACCGGCATCAAGGTGTCCTCGATCGACGACGCCCGCCGTGCCGCCGACAGCCTGCTTGAGAAGGGCGTTGGGGCAGTCATCGTGACGCTTGGCGAAAACGGTGCGCTGCTGCACACGGCCGATCGTTCCGAGCATGTCGCAGCGGTCGCCGCCGGCCCGGTGGTCGAGACCACAGGCGCGGGCGACGCCTTCAACGGCGGCCTGGCTGCCGCGCTGTCGAGGGGGATCGAACCTCTGGAAGCGGTGCGCTTCGCCTGCGCCGTCGCAGGCATCTCGGTGACGCGCCCGGGCACCGCGCCGTCCATGCCGACGCTGCAGGAGGTCGAGGCGCTGCTCGCCGAGGGGTGAGACCGTATGGATTACATCATGAACGACGACGGTTTTTGACAAATCAACGTCGACATTTCTCCGACACCAGGGGACGTGACCCCAAAGGAGAAATGGCGCGAGTGACGGGGCTCGAACCCGCGACCTCCGGCGTGACAGGCCGGCACTCTAACCAACTGAGCTACACCCGCGCATGGACGAGCACGTGTCAGCCGTGTTCGTCGTTGGGGCGGTGGATAAGGGGTAAGCCACCGGGTGTCAAGCGGACCCGGACAGCATAACAGCAAACAGCAGAAGGTTTTTTGACAAGCCGAACTTTGTTGCCGAAACCGGCTCCCGGCCAAGCCACTGGCCGCTCATTTGGCCTTGCGAAGCCGGTCCTAACTGCTTAAAGGTCCGGCCCGGAGCGGGCGATTAGCTCAGTTGGTAGAGCGCTTCGTTTACACCGAAGATGTCGGCGGTTCGAGCCCGTCATCGCCCACCATTTTCCTCGATGTGTTCAGTTTGGGCTACACCGCTCAAGCTGATCGCCAGGTGAGACGCATCCGATCACTGTGCTACTCGGACTTTGGTCTGATTCAAACTGTCTTTCCGCAGGGACTTAAGTCTGATCTGCTTGCCTCTCATGAGGGAAACGATTGCCGAAAGCTACAACTTGCAGTATCTCAATTGCGTATGGGCATGGGCGGGAGCGAAAATATTCCTGGATGGCTTGCGAGTCATCTTCCGGAGGATCCCGTGATCGCAGGAGATCTCGCGGATAAGATATCGAAGGAAGCTGAAAAAAACCGGCTTCCAGGCGATCGGGTTGTGAAGACAACCCGTAACGAAGAAGACACCTTCAAGAAAGAACAAGTCGAAGCTTATCCCGACGCCGCGGTTGCAGGAGTCTTTGCCAGCGGTTCATTCCTCGCCCTGTTGGTATTAGCCATTTATCTGCTTTATGTGCTCTCGATTGTGGCCGGGGGAACGGTCGCGGATGTTCCCCTGCCGCCCATACTGCACTAGTAGACGCTCCGCCAACACTCTGATTAGCCCGCACCGTGTTGGCCTGGCGCCTTCCAGAAGGTTCGGTTGGTGCGGCAAAGGTGTTCACGCGGAGGCACATGGTTGCTGCAGCACCGCAGCATTGTACTTCCATAATCCTCCCGGTCAGTGTCCATGCAGGTTGTGCGATTGCTTGCCGCGGCTCAGCGTGCAGCTTCTGCCCGATGAGCAAGCCGTTTTCCGATGTAAACGCAATGCATCGGCAGGTCCGGGTGCTGCAGCACCCGAAATCCGATCGTCCTATAAAACCTTAGCGCACCATCGTTCTCCGGCATGACTTCGAGGTGGATGCCGGTCGAGCCGCTCGCGGCAAGGCGCTGCTCGAGGAAGGCCATCGCGCGCCTGCCGATGCCTTTCCCGCGCGCTTGCGGCAACAGGTCGATATGGCCATGCGACGGGTAGGCCGCCAGCGCAGGCGGAACAGCGAAATCGGGGTGGTGGATCCGGTACCGCGCCCAGTCGCTGCCGCGCCAGCGCGAGTTGTCGGGTCCCGGGTCTACCACGCGCCGCTGCAGGTCCGGATACCAGTCTGATGCCAGGCTGGCATTGAAAGCGCCCGTATCGGCTGCGCCAAGCAGATAGCCGGCCGCACCTGTGGGGCTATCGATAATAAAGGCCAGATCGGGTTCGAGCACCTGGTAGGGAATAGTGTAGAGGAGGCCGAGCAGGTCCGGGTCGTCCTCGCGGCCGCTGGCATCCTTGCCGGCATCGCCGGTCTTGAGACAGATCATCGCAAGCGCTGCATGATCGGCGGTGGTCGCCCGGCGCAGGAAGAAACCGCCGCCGAAATCGAGGATCATGGCGGCAGCAGCCGGAAATCCTTGCCCTCGGGCAAAAGCTGCCCGCCGTCGACGATGATGGTCGTGCCCGTGATGTAGCTGGCGTCGTCCGAGGCCAGGAACAGGAAGGCGTTGGCCACGTCGCGCGGGCTGCCGAGCCGGCCGAGCGGAATGGCGTCTTCCATGTTCTTGATGAAGGCCGCACCGCGATGCTGCTCTATGCCTTCGGTGAGGATGTTGCCGGGCTCGACGCCGTTGACCGTAACGCCGTAGCCCGAGAATTCGAGCGCAGCCGAACGGATCAGCCCATTGATGCCGGCCTTGGTCGCTGAATAATGGCCGTGGCCGGGGCTGGTGACATGCGGGCCGGTGATCGAGGAGGTGAACAGCATGCGGCCAAAATGCTGTGCCTTCATTGGCACCAGTGCGGCGCGAGCAGCGATGAAGCTGCCGCGCAAGTTCACCGCCATGACCCGGTCCCAGTCGTCGGGACTGGTGTTTTCCAGCAATTGCCAGGGATAGATGCCGGCATTCTGCACCATGATGTCGAGTCGGCCGTGACGGTCGAGGGCCAGCGCCACGGCGGCTTGCGCATCGGCCATCTGCGAGATGTCGGTGCGGATGAAGGCGGCGCCGAGTTCGTTCGCGGTCGCTTGCCCCGCCTCGGCCTCGGTGTCGGCCAGGACCAGCTTCGCGCCCTCTTCGGCAAAACGCTGTGCGATGCCCTTGCCGATGCCACGTGCGCTGCCGACGATCAGCGCGACTTTGTCTTCCAGACGGCCGGTCATGCCAGCCTCTGGCGGATTGTCTGCCTGAATGCGTCGAGCAGCACGGCGGCAAGCACCAGCAGGCCGTGTATCACCAGGGTGAAATTGGCTGGCAGGCCCATCAAATTGATCGCCGTGTTGATCGCCGAGAGTAGCAGCACGCCGGCATAGACGCCGGGCAGGGTGCCGACACCGCCTTTCAGGCTGACGCCGCCGATGACGACGGCGGCAAAGGCGTTGAACAAGAATCCCGCACCGAGATTGGCGCTGGCTCCGGAGGTGCGGATCGCCAGCAGCCAGCCGGCAAGGCCGGCGATGGCGCCGGCGAGAACGAAGGCTATGACGAGGTTGCGGTTGACGCGGATGCCGGCGCGGAAGGTCGCCGTCTCGTTGCCACCGATCATGACCAGATGGCGGCCGAAGGGCGTCTTGGCCATGACCAGCGAAGAGATGACGAAACAGGCAATCGCGATCCAGGCGGTGAGCGGCAGGCCGAGCAGGCGCTGGATGGCGAACCAGCGGATCGCCGGCGCAAGGTCCTGCGCCGAGCGGCCGCCGGAAATGACCAGCACCAGGCCGCGCACCCAGATGTAAGAAGCCAGCGTGATTATGAAGGCGCTCATCTTGACCCTGACCACCAGATAGCCGTTGAAGGCGCCAATGAGGCCGCCGATGGCAAGCGCGATGAGCAGCGAAACCGGAACCATGAGCCATTGCGGCTGCAACTGGATGCCAAGGCCGATGCCGGACGAGCAGAACAGGATGCCGACCGCCATGGCGCTGAGCGCCGCGACCGATTCGACCGACAGGTCCATGTGACCGGCGATGATGACCAGCGCCAGGCCGATCGACATCACGCCGAGCACGCTCGACGCCTCGATGATGTTGGCGAAGATACCGAGTTGGAAGTAGTTCGGGATAAGGATGGAAAAGACCACCAGCACGAAGACCAGCATGAACCAGACAAGATTGTCGAGGATGAGCTCGAGGGTTTGGCGCGTGCGGGGGTTCATCTCAGGATCCGGTTGGCGCCGACCCCGAAAAACCACTCGGTTTTCGGACTATCAGGCGTGGTTGAAAATTGCTGCAGCATTCCCGCGCGCGTCCGTTCGAACGCACCCGGGCTGCAGGGCTGGGCTCCGGGCCGGCATGGCCCGGAGCTTCTGGCGAGTTCGCTATTCGACCGGCTTTATGGTTTCGGTCGGCGGCTTCATGTTGCCCCAGAAGGCCGGGTTATCGACATTTTCCTTGGTGATCGCAGCGCCGGGGATCTTGATGTTCGGTCCCCACGCTTCCTTGGTCAGGGTTGATTTCAGGCCAAGCACATCATATTCGCCGGGCTTGATCTCCTGCTTGTTGACCACCTTGTCCATGAACATCGCGACCGCCGCGGCCTGCGCGTAGAGCGGCTGCTCGACTTCGACGTTGAGCCAGCCCTTGCGGATCAGGTCGAGGCCGACCGGAGCGCCGTTCGAGCTCATCAGCATGACGTCGCCCGGCTTCTTGCCGGCGGCCTCGAGCGAGGCGACGGCAGCGACCGAAAGATGCGCGGCATGGCTGAAGATCAGGTCGATGTCGGGGTTGGCGAGCATCTGGTCGGCAACGATGGTGCCGGCGTTGCTGGCCTCCCATTGCATGGCCGGCAGCGAGATGATCTTGACGTCCGGGAACGCCTTCATTTTCTCCTCGAAACCCTTCTGGATGTCGAGCGTGTAGGGATCGCCCGGATCGCCGAGCACCTGCAGGATCTTGCCCTTCACCGAGCCGTTCTTCGCGGTCAGGAGCTTTTGTGCCTGGTCGGCGGCGACGTAGCCGATCTCGACGGTTCCGGCCACCGAGGTGAAGTCGGACGGGGTCGAGGTGATCTGGCGGTCGAACTCGACGACCGGGATGCCGGCGGCACGGGCCGCCTCGATCGACGGTTTCAGCGCATTGAAATCGACGGCGGCAAGGATGATCGCCGCCGGCTTCAGCGCGATGACGTCGTTCATCTGCGATTGCTGAGCGTCGGTCTTGTTGTCGGCGTTCAACGTCTTCATCTCGTAGCCGACCTGCTTCAGGAACAGTTCCAGCGCGCTCACCGAGCCGGTCTGGAACTCATCGAGCAATGTCGGCACCATGTAGTAGACGGTGCCCTTGGACTGGGCGAATGCCGGCGTGAGCGTGGCAAAGGCCAGTGCCAGGATACCGAAGACGGAAAGAAGTATTTTCTTCATGTCGTTCGCTCCTCTTGCGCCGGACCCCTCATTTGTCCCTCAGCTCGCCGGTCCGGCACCGGCGAGCGTCTCTCCGGTGATCATGTTGATCACCGCGTCGGGACTTGTTTTGTTGCGTGCGACGTCGCCCGCCACGACGCCTTGCCGGATCACCACGATCCGGTCGGCGACCTGGAAGGCCTGTTGCATGATATGGGTGATGATGACGACGCCGATGCCCTGGCTCGCCACCTGGCGGATCATGTCGAGGCCGCGCCGCGTCTGCTCGACGCCGAGCGCTGCGAACGGCTCGTCGAGAAGCACCAGCTTGCCGCCAAAATGCACGAACCGGTTGAGCTCGATGGCCTGCCGCTGGCCGCCGGAAAGATGCTCGACATTGGTGCGAAGCGAGGGAATGCGGGTGCCGGCGCTGGCCAGCGCCTTTTGCACCACCTGCTCCATGGCGCGCTCGTCGAGCACCGGAATGCCGAGAACCTTCCTGGTGATCTCGCGGCCCATGAAGAAATTGGCGACCACGTCGACATTGGTGCAAAGCGACAGGTCCTGGTAGACCGTCTCGATCCCCGCGGCCTTGGCCTCGGCGGGAGATTTGGCCAGGAATTCCTTGCCTTCGAACAGCATGCGGCCGGAGGTCGGCTCGAGGCCGCCGGCAATGATCTTGACCAGCGTCGATTTGCCGGCGCCGTTGTCGCCCAGAAGCGCCACCACTTCGCCCTTGTCGATCGAAAAGCTGATGCCTTTCAGCGCTTCGATGGCGCCGTAATTCTTGGCTACGTTGTCGAGCACCAGCAGCGGTTCGCTCATGCTGCGATCCCCTTGTTATGCAAGAGATCTCGTCCGCGTTCGCGCTCGGCGGTGAAGATCTGGCCGAAGCGTGGCGAAAGCACTCCTGAGACGGCAAGCGCGGCGGCGCCGCGCAACACCGCATGCTGGCCGCCGCGCGCGACGCTGACGCGGGGCGTCGTGCGATCGCTTCGCGCCGACACCGAATTGGGCAGGTGCACGGCCGCGCCGGCAAGCCTTTCGAGCAGCTCGGTGGACGCCAGCCCGCCGAGGATGATGGTTTCGGGATCGAACAGGTTTTCGATGATGGTGACGGCGTTGCGGAAGATCGGCGCAATCTCGCTCACCCACTCGGCGTCGGCGATGTTGCGGCGCCGCAGCGCCTCGAGCGAGAGATACCGTTCGAGGCAGCCGCGATTGCCGCACGGGCAGGGCTCCCCGCCCGGCACTGCGGGAATGTGGCCGATTTCACCGGCGTTTCCCCAGGCGCCGCGCAATGCCGCCCCGTCATGCACCATGACGCCGCCGAGACCGACGCCGAAATAAAGATAGTAATACTCGGAATACGCCGTTCCGAGGCCGTAGAGGCGCTCGCCGATAGCAGCCGCCGCCATATCGGTTTCGAAAAAGGCCGGCAGTCCGGTCGAGGCGGCCAGCCGCTCGCGCAGCGCCACATCCTTCCAGCCGGTCATGGTGGTCGGCCCGACAAAGCTCATGGACTCCACGCCGAACGGTCCGGGCAGCGCCATGCCAATGCCGAGAACGCGGCCCCCGGGCCGCAATGCCGTCAATTCGAGCACCATGGCGCCGATCAGCTCGAAAGCGTGGTCGGGCGTTGCATTTGGGGCTTCGCGGTAGGTGCTCTCGATAACATCGCCGCTTAGGTTGATCAGGGCGGCATTGATGCCCAGCGGGGTGACGTGGATGCCGACGGCATAGCCGCCTTCGGGATTGATGCGCAGCGTTGCCGGTGGCAGGCCGCGCCCCTTGGGCTCTTCGCGCAGCGACAACACGTAACCGTGCTCTTCCAGCTCGCGAACGATGGTAGACACCGTCTGCACGGTGAGTCCGACCCGCCTGGCAATGTCGCCGCGGGCGATCGGTCCGTGAAGGCGGATGGATTCGAGCACGATACGCCGGTTATACGGCCGCCCGAACTCCTGATTGGTCCCGCGCAATGCCATGTCTGGCGCCCTCTCGAGAGAGCAGAGGTTCGCACCGAATATTTATTCAGTCAAATGGAATTCAAAAATAATTCGCCTGCGGCCAAGGCCTTCTAACGCCGGCGGATTCGCGCCCGCCGACGAATGGGCCAACTCTGGCAATTTTCCAGTATGAAGCGCCACCGGCTGGACGGGACGCCAGGCATGACCTTTGACCGGCATTCCGATCAGTGCCCTGAAGCCCATTTCGGAACCCGGCTGTGAGCCGGCCAGGGATCGGAGTTCGTTGCGCCTTTCCGTTGCAGGGAGCATACTTGCTCTCGTCGGTCTGCGGGAGGAGATGCGATGCCGAAGCTGACCCTCGACGGGATTGATCTCGGCTATGAGGTGCGGGGCGACGGGCCGCCGGTTCTGTTCGTCCACGGCAGCGTCACGAACGGCATGATGACATGGTCCGCCCAGCTACCGCTTGCGGAGCGCTGGAAGCTGGTTGTGGTCGACCGGCCCGGATACGGATCAAGTTCCCCTGCCGAACGCGAGGATTTCGCCGTCGACGCCGGACTGGTTGCCGGATTCCTCGATCGGACGCATGACCTCTGGGACGAAAACCGCGTCCATCTGGTCGGGCATTCCTATGGCGGCGTCATCTCTCTTCTTGCAGCAGCGATGCGCCCGCGAGCAATCCGTTCGCTCACGGTGATCGAGCCGCCGGCCTTTGACCTTGCGCGCGGGGATGTTGCCGTCAATGAACTCGTGACGCGCCTGAAGGCCCACTGGCAAAGCGGACCCCGCGACGATCCCGCGCTTTTCTTGCGCCAGTTCCTCCATCTGGTCGGCTCGGCGACACAATTGCCAGACCCGCTGCCGCCCCCGCTCGCGCAAGGCGCGGCCATGCTCGTCGTCGAACGCGGGCCATGGGAGGCCGAAATTCCGCTTCGGCAACTTGCCGATGCGCCGTTCCCGAAACTGGTGGTATCCGGCGGGCACAGCGCAGCATTCGACGCCGTCTGCGACGTGCTCGAAAACGTGCTTGGTGCCGATCGTGCCGTGATCGCCGGCGCGGGGCACAGCGTTCAGCAGACCGGTGAGCCGTTCAACCGGCGGCTCGGCGCGTTCATGGCCGCTGCTGAGGGCTGAATGCGATCTATCTCTGATATTGCCTGGCGGGCGGTTGGCCGCGCGCCGGCTTCACGCCGAATGAATCGCCGGCTCTACAGATACCGCTCGACCTTCTTGCCGACGGTCAAAAACCGCAGCGGATCGATCGCCTCGCCATTGTGGCGGACCTCGTAGTGCAGGTGCGGGCCGGTCGAGCGGCCGCTGTTGCCGGTCTTGCCGATGACGTCTCCGGCATCGAGCTTCTGGCCGACGGCGACGTCGATTTCGCTGAGATGCCCGTAACGCGTTACAAAACCGTTGCCGTGGTCGACCTCGATCATGCGGCCGTAGCCGCCGTTCCAGCCGGCCTTGACGACGACACCGCCTGCCGTGACCTTGGCCGGCATACCGACCGGCGCCCTGAAATCCATGCCGGAATGCAAGGCGGCCGTGCCGAGGATGGGGTCGGTGCGCACGCCGAACGGGCTGGTAACGCTGCGGCCGGGGGCGGGGTTGGCGAGCGGCAGCCGGCGCGCTTCCTTTTTAAGATGATCCAGCGCGTCAAGAGCCTCGTCCAACTCCTTGACCTTGCTGTCGAAGACCAACGAGCTGTCGAGTGGTATCAGCGGGCCACCAACGTCGCTCTTTTCGAATTCGCTATCAACGGGCAGGCCGGCGGCCTCGAGCGCCTGCGAGATCGCGTCGGCGCTTTTGTAGGCATTGTCGGCAAGTGTGGCGATGCGGGTGAGCTGCTGGCTCTCGATGGCCTTCAGCGAGTTGTTGATCGAAACGAAGAGCTTGTCTGCCCGGTCGGCCGCGCTTTCGCTCGGCAGCGGATCGGCGCGGGTCGACCACAGCGAGAACGGCCTGGTGTCGTCAACGCCCACAGCAGCGGCAAGGGGGGCGGCAAGGCTGGCGACGGAATAGGCCGTCGGCTGGATGCTGCCGGTCGCGTCGGCATGTTCGTCCGGCTTTGCCGCCGGCGCCGGCGGCGTTGCGACCTCGTTTTCGGCTCGTTCGAGGATCGGGCCGAGACGGCCGTGACGCAGGCTGAGCTGGCTCTGCCGTTCCAGCAGCTCGCTGACCTTGGTTTCCATCAGCTGCTGATCGAGTAGCTGGCGGCTGGTGATGCGGTCGACCTGGCTGCGCAGTGCCGAGATACGGTCTTCGTAGGCCTGCTGCATGCGCGCCTGCCGCGCCGTCGTGGCGCCGATCAGATCGTCGCGCAGCACCAGATAGGAGGTCGCCAGCAGGTAGCCGATGACGACCGCCGCCAGCGCCGAGCCGCAAAATGCAGCCAGCCACGGGCGTATGGTGAAATGCCTTATCTGGTCGCCCCGGGCGATGATGACCGTGTGGGGCTCTCTGCGTCTGCCGAAGACCGCTGACTGACTGGCTACGTTCACGGGACCAAGCTTTCGTTACGACACCAACGACGAGCCTGATTACACATTATTAGGGTTAACAAAGTTTTGCCGGATCGAAGGACAGGCAAAGGTCTTCGCGCAAAACGGGTATCGAATTGCAGCGGCGTGGCGCAGCTCTCAAAGGGCGCGAACCGCCTCCAGCACTTCTTCGGCGTGCCCCTTGACGCGGACGTTGCGCCAGATCCTGGCGATGCGTCCGTCCCGGCCAATCAGGAACGTCCCCCGCTCGACGCCCATATAGGTGCGACCGTAGAGCTTCTTTTCCACCCACAAACGGTAAGCTTCGATCACTTTGCGCTCTTCGTCGGCGACAAGGTCGACGCTCAGATTGTATTTCGCCTTGAATTTGTCGTGTTTCTTGACGCTGTCCGGCGAGAGCCCGATGACGACGGCGCCGGCCTTTTCGAACTCGGGCTTCAACTGCGAAAAGCCGATCGCCTCGTTGGTGCAGCTTGTGGTGTCGTCCTGTGGGTAGAAATAGAGTATGATGGGCTTTCCCAGCAATGCGGCGAGGCTGAGTGAACCGCCGCCGTCGCGCGGAAGATCGAACTGCGGCGCAACATCGCCCACGTCGAGGTCAGCCATACCGATGCCCTTGTTTGAAGTTACGCGCCAGGCTGCATCGATATAATGTCGAGCGGGGATTCGTCCACGATCGAATTCGTTTCAACGGAAGATTGCGTGGATCAGGAGCTACCGCAGCACGAGAAGATCAGGTTCAGGCGTGACGAGATCACCGACCTGGGAACCTTTCCGTCCGCGTGCCGCGTCCCGCCGCTCGGCCAGGCGTCGATCGGTCGCGGCGTCCGTTTGATGGCGCGGCTGTTTGCCGGCCTTGTCGCCCTTGTGCTGCTGGCTGGCGCCGGCGTCTACGCGATCGGCGTGTCCGGCTTCGGCTCGGAGCGGCTTCGCGCGGAAGCCGAAACGGCAATCGAGAGATTGGCCGGCTTCGATGTCGACGTTGCCGTCGGGCCGGCCCGGCTGACGCTTGACGGGTCGAGCTTCATTGCGCTGCAGGTCAGCGACGTCAGCCTCAAGACCGCCGACGGAAAACCGATGGCCGATGCCGGCCGGGTCCGCTTCGGCATCCGGCTGATCCCGTTGCTTTCGGGCGAGGTACGGCTGACCAGCGCCCGGATTTCCGACGCGCACATCGTCATGGCGGCAATGCCGTCCGGCGGCGACTGGACGGCCGAGCTGCGCAACCAGGACGGCCTCATCGATCCGGAAAAACTTTCCGCCGCCGTCTTCGCCAACCTCAACCGCGCGCTCGATGCGGTGCGCGAGGATTCGATGCGCCAGATCGATCTGCGCAACGTCGAGCTGGCACTGCCCGAGACCGGATCGGTCAAGTCGGTCACCATCGCCGACGCCTCCGTCTCGCAGTCGGGACCGGGAAGCATGGAGTTTTCATCCGACGCGGATGTCGACGGCAGGGCGCTTACCATCGCCGCTTCCGCCACCCGCGATCCGGCGACGCGACGCATCACCACGCTGGACGCCAGCATCCAGGCAGCGGACGCCGACACTGCGGCAGGCGGCAAATTGGGTGCGATCGCCTTGAAGCTGGCGGGGTCGGAAGGGACCGGCGACAACGGTTCGCGGCTGACCGCTGCCCTGTCGCTGACCGGATCGGTGCTCGATCTCGGTTCGCGCGGCCTGCTTCCGTCCGACATCGATCTCGATGCAACACTCGTCGCCGGGTCGAACAAAATCCAGGTCGACAGTTTGCTGGTGAAAACCGGCCGCTCGACCTTCGATTTCGCCGGTTCGATCGGGCCGAAGCCGGCTACCGGCGCAGCGGGCGAGGAGCCATCCTATCGTTACGACCTGACCAGCGACGGTTCGACCCTGGCGCCGTCGGATTCGCCGGAGCCGGCACTCAGCTTCATTGCCCGTATCGCCGGCGTCTACCAGCCGACGAGCCAAAAGCTGGTCGCCGAGCAGATCGGCGTCCGGTCCGGACCGGGCAGCGAAGTGCTGGGCACGGCTTCGGTTTCATTCGTCGCCAACCAGGCGCCGGGCATATCGGTGGCGCTCAATGTCCACGACATGCCGGTCTCGCACGTCAAGCAATTATGGCCATGGTTTTCGGCGCGCAATGCCAGGCTGTGGGTGCTTAAGAACCTGTTCGGCGGCCGCGTCGTCGATGGCAGCCTGCAGTTCCAGGTCGTGCCCGGACGGCTCGGCAACGGCGTGCCGCTTTCCGCCGATGAAGTGTTCGGCCGATTCCAGGTCGAAGGATCGCGCTTCGACACGGCCGGCCGGATTCCGCCGATCCGCGATGCCGTTGGCGTCGTCGGCTTCCACGGCAATGACGTCGACGTCGCGCTGTCGTCGGGCAGCGTCTATATGCCGAGCGGCCGCACGGTGGCGGCGAGCAACGGCACGCTCACCGTCAAGGCGGCGAACCATCCGCCGGTGATCGGCGCGCTCGACATCGATGTCGCCGGCGAGGCGCCGGCAATCGCCGAGCTGGCATCCTTTGACCCGATCAATGCCATGCGCCATGTCGGCCTGCTGCCGGACGACCTGTCCGGCACGGTGACCGGCCACGTCAAGGCCGATATTCCGCTGCAGTCCGGTGTCGACTCTTCCAAACTCGATTGGCTGGTGGCGCTCGACTACAAGGACCTGTCGCTGGGCAAGCCGTTCGAGGGCCAGACGGTCAGCCATGCCGACGGCTCGATCACGGTCGCGCCCGACCGGGCGGTGATCTCGGCGAAGGCGCTGCTCAACGGCATTCCGGCCGAGCTCGACCTGATCGAGCCGCTCAGGGATGGCGGCCCGCCGCGCAGTCGTAAAGTGGCGCTGGTGCTCGACGACAAGACGCGCGCCACCGCCATGCCTGGCCTGTCGACGCTGCTTTCCGGAACCATCAAGGTGGCGATCGACAAGAGTGGCACCGGCAACCAGAACGTGTCGGCCGACCTGACCAATGCCAGGCTGGACATCCCCTGGGCCGGCTGGAGCAAGGGGCCTGGCATTCCCGCCAAGGTCGTCTTCGGCATGGCGAAGACCGGCGACACCACGACGCTCTCCAATTTCGAACTCGATGGCAAGACCTTTTCCATCGACGGCAGCGCGGTGCTGGTCAAGGGCGCCTTGTCCTCGGCCCAGTTCAGCAAGGTCACCTTGAACAGGGGCGACGACGTCGCCGTCTCGGTGAAGCGGTCGGGCAAGGCCTATGCTGTCGAGGTCAGCGGCAGCGCGCTGGACGCACGCTCGCTGATCAAGCAATTCACGTCCGATGTCGACACCGCCACCAAGACCACCGGCGTCGATGCGATCTCGGTCAGCGCCGACGTCAGCTCCCTGACCGGCTTCCACGACGAGGTGCTGTCGAATCTGAAGCTCGACTACAGCGCCGCAGGCTCCCGGGTGAACGGGCTCAAGGTGAGCGCCACGGCAAGTTCGGGAGCCGCCATCACCATCAGCAACACGGCCGGCGGCGGCCTGCGCACGCTCAACATGAAGTCGGCCGACGCCGGCGCCATACTGCGCTTCCTCAACATCTACGAGCATATGGAAGGCGGCTCCATCACGCTGGCGCTCACCGGGGCCGGCGACGGTCCGATGAAAGGCCAGGTCGACGCCAAGGACTTCTTTGTCGTCAACGAGCCGAAGCTCGCCTCGATCGTGTCGACGACGCCGGCCGGCGACAACCGCAGCCTCAACGAGGCGGTCAAAGGCAATCTCGACACGTCGAGGGTGAAGTTCGAGCGCGGTTTCAGCGAGATCGATAAGGGCAGCGGCTATCTCAAGCTGCGCAACGGCGTGCTGCGCGGCTCGCGCATCGGCACCACCTTCCAGGGCACGCTCTACGACCAGAACAACAATATGGACATGACCGGCACGTTCATGCCGGCCTACGGCGTAAACCGCATCTTCGGCGAACTGCCGCTGATCGGCGCGCTGCTCGGCAACGGCCGCGACCGCGGCCTGATCGGCGTCACCTACAGGCTCAAGGGCAACGCCAACAAGCCGAACCTGGAGGTCAATCCGCTATCGGTGATAGCGCCCGGGATTTTCAGGTCGATCTTCGAGTATCGGTGAGGTCAAAACCCAATTACCTCGAGCGACCGAGTTTTGATCTTAAGCGGCCGCTCGTCCGCCCCGCGAATTCACGCCCATGATCCAAAGGCGACTGACGTCCGCCCGGGCCTAAATGGCCGCTTTGCGCCTAATGTCGGCCGTTAAAGTTAGTTGTGCCACCGCCTTACAGCGGACATCACCGGCGATCGCGCTTGAGGACGTAGTTGCGCCAGGAGCGGTCATTCGATGTTCTGCCGTTGAACGGCTTCATTCGCCAGTTTAGCGGAAATTGGGCGACAGCATGGTCGCCTCAACAGGGAAGTTCGAAACCCTCTTGGTCCGCGGATCCCGCTGATTGCACGCTGCCGTGCGATATTCTGCAAGATAGCCACCCAACCAACGCCGATAGCCGCATTGCTCTCGACAAGAGCACTCCTGCCGCAGACCACCTAGCTGGCAGACACTTGGCTGATCCCGGCATCGACCCAGGCGCGCGTCTGCTCAAGCACTTCATCCGACAGCGCGGGATCGTCGATCGCCCGGGCGAGGATTACTGCCCCCACCATCGCTGCCCAGCTTCCGATCGCCGTGCGGCGTCTGTCTGCCGGATCCAACTCCGGGAGCGCCTTGCCGATACGGTCGATCTGCGATCGTAGGCCTTCCGTCATGGCCGAGCGTGCAGCCGGGGTCTGATGGCGGATGGCTGCGGCAAGGCCCGCCGTCGGGCAACCGCCGGCGCAGTTGTCGCGATGCCGGGGCGAAAGATAGGAACCTACATAAGCGCGAAGATCGCCCCCTCCGCCTGAGTCCGCGGCGAGGACGTGGGCAAGGGTCTGCGCGATCAGGTCGTCCTTCGAACTGAAATGGCCATAGAAGCCGCCATGGGTGAGCCCGGCGCCCTTCATCACTTCCGCCACGCTGACCGCGTCGAACCCCTTCTCGCGAAACAGCCGGCTGGCCGCATCCAATATCCGGTGACGGTTCTCCGCCATCTGCTCTCGACTGACCTTCATTTCAAAATTCTCCGTCGGCCCCGTTGACATTTACATGATGCCCATCATATTTAGCCGCAATCATGATGATTGTCATGAATATAGGTTCCATCAGGGAAAAGAGCAATGCCATGACCACCATTCCATCAGTCCTCATCACCGGCGCCTCCACGGGCATCGGAGCTTCCTATGCCGAACGGTTCGCCCGCCGCGGACACGACCTCGTGCTGGTTGCCCGTGACGTGGCACGAATGGAGGCACTGGGAGCCCGGCTCCGTCAGGAAACTGGCGTTGCGATCGATATCATCCAGGCTGATCTTACGCAGCCTGCCGAGCTTGCAACGGTAGAGACGAGGCTGCGCGATGACGCCCGCATCGGGATTCTCGTCAACAATGCCGGAACAGCCATCGGCGGAAGCTTCATCGAGCAGAGTACCAATGACGTCGCCCGGCTCGTTGCGCTCAACACGACCGCGCTTCTGCGACTTGCCAGCGCCATCGCCCCGCGTCTTGCGAAAGCTGGCGAAGGGTCGATCGTCAACATCGGCTCCGTGGTCGGGCTGGCGCCGGAGTTCGGGATGACGGTTTACGGCGCAACCAAAGCCTTCGTGCTGTTTCTGTCGCAGGGGCTCAGCCTCGAGCTCGCGCCGAAGGGTGTCTACGTCCAGGCCGTGCTGCCCGCCACGACGCGTACGGAGATCTGGGGCCACGTCGGCGCCGACATCAACACGCTTTCCAACGTGATGGAGGTGGACGATCTGGTTGATGCGGCGCTGGTCGGCTTCGACCGCCGCGAACCGGTGACCATCCCGCCGCTTCCCGATGCCGGGCAGTGGGATGCGCTTCAGGCCGCGCGCCAGGCCATGCTTCCGAACTATCGGAACGAACATCCCGCCGAGCGGTACCGCAAGGTCGCCTGAACACCAACGAAACCATTTGATAACGACCTCGTCGCGGCGGGACAAACAAGGTGACCTATGACCAACAAAGCACTTTTTGAGCCTTATTCTCTCGGCTCGCTGACGCTCTCCAATCGTATCGTCATGGCGCCCCTCACGCGCAATCGCGCTGGCCCGGGCTTCGTTCCGGGCGATCTTGCCGCCGAGTATTACGGCCAGCGGGCCTCCGCCGGCCTGCTGATCTCCGAGGCCACGCAGATCTCGCGGCAGGGACAAGGTTACCAGGACACGCCCGGCATCTATTCTCAGGCTCAGATCGACGGCTGGCGAAAGGTCACGACCGCGGTGCACGCCAAGGACGCGCGGATTTTCCTGCAGCTCTGGCACGTCGGCCGCGTCTCGCACGTCGATCTGCAGGAGAACGGCGCCGCGCCCGTCGCGCCCTCGGCAATCCGGGCCGCGACCAAGACGTTCGTGAACAACGGCTTTGTCGAGGTTTCGGAGCCCCGCGCGCTGGCGCTCGACGAGCTCGCGGGGATCGTCAACGATTTCCGGCAAGCAGCCGCGAACGCCATTGAGGCCGGCTTCGATGGCGTCGAGATTCATGGCGCCAACGGCTATCTGCTGGACCAGTTCGCCAAGGACGGTGCCAATGTCCGCACGGATGCTTATGGCGGATCGGTCGAGAACCGCGCCCGGCTGATGCTGGAGGTTGCGACTGCGGTGGTCGAGGAGATCGGCGCAGAGCGCACCGGCATCCGGATTTCGCCCGTCTCGCCCGCCAACGGCGTCTCGAGCAGCGCCCCCCAGGCGCAGTTCGACTATATCGTCGATCAACTCGATGCTTTGGGCATCGTCTATATCCATGTCGTCGAGGGCGCCACGGGCGGATCGCGCGATGTCGCGCCGTTCGACTTCGGATCGCTCCGCCGCCGCTTCAACAATACCTATATCGCCAATAACGGCTATGACCTCAACCTCGCGGCGTCGCGGCTCGCCGAGGGCAAGGCGGATCTGTTCGCCTTCGGGCGCCCGTTCATCGCCAATCCCGACCTTGTGGAACGGCTGAAGACGCGCACGCCGCTGACGGAGTTCAACTCGGCGACGCTCTATGGCGGCGGCTCCGCTGGCTATACCGACTATCCCGCGATCGCCGCCTCAAGCCGCCCATGAGCTATCGGAGGGCGGCGCCTGCGAGGCAGCCATCCCACGTGACAGCAGCGCCTCAGGGCATCTCTCTGGCGTTCCGCTCGAACTGGTGTCCCAAACCCAGGGATTCAGGAGGGCCATGGAGGGCTATAGCATAGACGTTAGCTCCTCTGGTCCGCCCAGGACCAGCCAGGCGAGATTCGTAGCACGTCGTACGTTCGCTTTACCGGCGCAAGCGGACCCGTTCACCGTGATTTCGACTGTCGTGAATGGGTCAGATCGCGTCGATGCATGGGGGCGCCTGAACGTCCGCTTCTCACATTCCAAGCCTCCAAGCCTCCAAGCCTCCAAGCCGCAAGTCCGCTTCCGTGCCTCGAACAAGACGTTCATCGAAGCGCCGCAGAACGTCCGCTATTTGCGCTACCTGCTCGATCCGATCGATGAGACGAATGGCACCTCGGCCATTCTCGGGAGCTAGCTGATTAACCTCGGCGGTGATTCCGAACCGAAGGTAAGCGCCGCAAGATGAAACCGGTTTCGGAAAAGATCTAACAGGAAGTACCGGGCCCTGGTCAGACCGGCCGCACCAGAATGTGTTTCTTCTTGCCGAGCGACAGCTTCGCGACGTTTTCCGGGCCAAGGTCCTGCAGCGTCACCATCCTGCGATCGTCGGCCACGAGCTGGTCGTTGAGGCGCACGGCGCCGCCCTGGATATGCCGCCGTGCCTCGCCGTTGGACCCGGCCAGCCCGGCGGTGACGAACAGCGACAATATGCCGACGCCGGCTTCAAGATCGGTCCTGCCCACCTCGACGGTTGGCAGTGTTTCGGCGAGCGCCCCTTCTTCGAACGTCTTACGCGCCGTTTCGCTGGCCTCCTCCGCCGCCTCGCGGCCATGCAGCATGGCGGTGATTTCGGTGGCGAGGATCTTCTTGGCTTCGTTGATCTCCGAGCCGCCGAGCCGTTCGAGGCGTGCGACCTCGGCGAGTGGCAGGGTCGTGTAGAGCTTCAGGAAACGGCCGACATCGGCATCCTCGGTGTTGCGCCAGTATTGCCAGAACTCGTACGGGCTCAGCATCTCCGCATCGAGCCAGACCGCGCCCGAGGCCGACTTGCCCATCTTGGCGCCGGACGAGGTGGTGAGCAGCGGCGTCGTCAGCGCATAGAGCTGCGCGCCTTCCATACGATGGCCGAGATCGATGCCGTTGACGATGTTGCCCCACTGGTCGGAGCCGCCCATCTGCAGCCGGCAGCCGAGGCGCTTGTAGAGCTCGACGAAGTCGTAGGCCTGCAGGATCATGTAGTTGAATTCGAGGAACGACAGCGACTGCTCGCGCTCCAGCCGGAGCTTGACCGAATCAAAGGCCAGCATGCGGTTGACCGAAAAATGCCGGCCGACATCGCGCAGGAAATTGACGTAGTTGATGTCCATCAGCCAGTCGGCATTGTTGATCATGACGGCGTCGTTGGGGCCGCCGCCAAATTTGAGGTAGGGCGTGAAGTTGCGGCGGATGCCGGCGAGATTGTCCTCGATGTCCTGCGGCGTCAAAAGCTTGCGCGCCTCGTCCTTGAACGACGGATCGCCGATCATCGAGGTGCCGCCGCCCATCAGCGCGATCGGCCGGTGGCCGGTCTGCTGCAGCCAGTAAAGCATCATGATCTGGATCAGCGACCCGGCATGCAGGCTCCTGGCGGTGGCGTCGAAGCCGATATAGGCGCTCACCGTTTCCGTGGCGAAAAGCTGGTCGAGGCCGGCATCGTCCGAGGTCTGGTGGATGAAACCGCGCTCGCTCATCGTGCGCAGGAAATCGGATTTGAAGGCGGACATTTTCTTTCCCGAAAAGCTTCCGGCCGAACGCGGCTCGGCTATGCATGAAGGCGGGCGTTTAGCACTCAAGCGCGATCAGCAAAAGTGGAATCCGGTTTTGCGACACCCTCTTGCCTTCTCCCCTTGTGGGAGAAGGTGGATTGGCGCGCAGCGCCAAGACGGTTGAGGGGTGTTGGACGGAGTGCCGTCGTTGCCAAGCTGGAACACCCCTCATCCGACCGCGCTTCGCGCGGCCACCTTCTCCCACAAGGGGAGAAGGGAGAACCCCAAGCGTGCGGCCTGCTTGCGTCATTGTTTCGGCTGGCGTAATGAGGCGCCGCGCCAGCGGGGCTCTTCCACTGGACCGCGCGGCATCGATCGAATGCCATATCCTGTGACAGAGTCGAGATGCCGGAGATATCCATCGTCATTCCTTGCCGGAACGAGGCGGCGAACCTGCCGCTTCTGCTCGACGAGATCGGCACTGCCATGGCCGGGCGGGACTTCGAGGTCATTGTCGTCGACGACGGCTCGACAGACGATACACCTTCGGTGCTTGCCGCAGAGGCAGCGCTTCGCCGGTTTCCGCTGCGCCATCTCAGGCATGAAAAATCCGCCGGCCAGTCGCTCTCGGTGCGCTCAGGCGCCTGGGCGGCGCGCGGCGATATCGTCGCCACCATCGATGGCGACGGCCAGAACGACCCCGGCTACATCCCGGTGTTGATCGACGCGCTGCGGCAGGCTGGTCCCGAAGTCGGGGCCGCGCAGGGACAGCGTCTGAAGCGCCGCGACAGCAAGATCAAGCAACTGGCGTCGCGTTTCGCCAACGGGCTGAGAAAAGCCATCCTGCACGACGAGACGCGGGATACCGGCTGCGGCCTCAAGGCGATCTACACCGACATTTTGCGGAAATTGCCGTTCTTCGACGGCACCCACCGCTTTGTTCCGGCGCTGGTCATCCAGGAGGGCTACCGCGTCGTCCATTGCGATGTCGTCGACCGCCCCCGCCGTCACGGCAAATCGAATTACGGCATCTTTGATCGCGGCCTGCAGGGCGTGCTCGATCTTGCCGGCGTCTGGTGGCTGCGCCGCAGGCGCCGCAGAATGCCCAAAGTAGAGGAAATCAGGCATGGGTAACGTGCTTCAGGAATTGGCGACCTGGCTTCACGATGTTTTCGTCAAGCAATTCGATGCCTGGGTTCTGCTCGGCTTCGTCGCCCAGTTCTTCTTCACCATGCGCTTTCTGGTGCAGTGGGTGGCGTCGGAAAAGGCCAAGCGCAGCGTCGTGCCGATCGCCTTCTGGTTCTTTTCGCTGTTCGGCGGCGGCCTGCTGCTGATCTACGCCATCCAGCGTCAGGATCCGGTGTTCATCGCCGGCCAGGCCATGGGCCTGTTGATCTACATCCGCAATCTCTGGCTGATCGCCAACGAGCGCAAGGCGGCGATGACCAAGGTCGATTGAGCCCGCCACCGCGGCCTGAACCGGTCGAGCAAGCAATCCGGATTACTTGCCGTCCAGCCCGCCGTAAGACCTTACCAGCCGGACCATGTCGGCCGAATCGGCAGTCTCGCTCTCGAGCCCCTCGGCGACACCGACGCGGTCGGCGGCCGGGCGGTTCTGGCTGACTTTCCATTTGCCGCTGATTTCGGTGATTTCGATCTCCAGGCCGACGATGCCCTTGATCTGCGACTGGATGAAGGGCGCCGGCGCGTCGGTCACCGCCCACGGCGCCGAGCGGCTGCCCTCCTGCGACATCGTCAGATCGGAAATCTGCTCGGCCAGCCAATCCTGGTCTTCGATCACCGTGACGCTGCCGCGCACCTGGACGATGGCGTAGTTCCAGGTCGGTACCACCTTGCCGGTTTCACGCTTGGTCTCGTACCAGGACGGCGTCACATAGGCATCGGCGCCCTGGAAGACGACCAGCACCGGCGCCGGGGGATTGTCGGCCAAAAGCCGCCATTGCGGATTGGCTTTGGCCAAATGGGCGCGCAGCCTGCCGTTCGGTGGCACATCCGCGTCAAGAAGAAAGGGAATCGCGTTGGCGACCGGCCCCTCGACGCCGTTCGACACCAGCAGGCCAAGCGGATGCGCCCGGATCAGCCCGTGCAGGACGTCCGGCCGTGTTTCCTGGAAGTGAGGCGGTTGGTACATCGCCGATTATCTCAGCCGCTTCGGCCGTGGGTCGGACAGTTCCCCGGCCAGCCGGCGATCGAGGTAGTCCGCGCATTCCTCGATCAGAAGCTCAGCATGGTTGGCAAAGAAATGGTTGGCGCCGGGCAGGGTCTTCTGGGTGATGGTAATGCCCTTTTGCGTGTGCAGCTTGTCGACCAGGCCCTGCACGTCCTTGGGCGGCGCGACCTTGTCGGCGTCGCCGTGGATGATCAGGCCGGACGACGGGCATGGCGCCAGGAACGAGAAATCATAGGTATTGGGCTGCGGCGCGACCGAGATGAAGCCCTCGATCTCCGGCCGGCGCATCAGAAGCTGCATGCCGATCCACGAGCCGAACGAATAGCCGGCAACCCAGCAGCTCTTGGAATCCGGATGCAGCGACTGCACCCAGTCGAGCGCCGCGGCGGCGTCGGACAATTCGCCGGTGCCGTGGTCGAACTCGCCCTGGCTGCGGCCGATGCCGCGGAAATTGAAGCGCAGCGTGGTGAAATTGCGCTTCTGGAACATGTAGAAGAGGTCATAGACGATCTTGTTGTTCATCGTCCCGCCGAACTGGGGGTGCGGGTGCAGGACGATGGCAATCGGCGCGCTCTTTTCCTTCGAGGGCTGATAGCGACCCTCCAGACGGCCGGCCGGACCGGTGAAAATGACCTCAGGCATGAAATACTCCACTTGGCATAAATTGCGCGGCGCCCGGAACAACTTTTCCTCTGGCCCCAGTCTTCCCTAGGCCTTGACGCAGGGCGAGCGTCTTTCTAGAAGCTAGTTTAGAATTGTTCAAAACTGGGCGGCCAAAAATTGTGGCTCGGCCACCCGCGCCGCAAGCCGCGTAAATAGGACGTCTTGCCTTGCAATTTCAAGGAAATAACGCGCTATCTTCGCGGAACGGCTTTTGAAGGGACCAGTTGGACGGAAATGGCCGGAGCACGCGCCTATCTCGACTACAACGCCAGCGCGCCGCTGCTTGCCTCGGCGCGCGCGGCGGTGGTGGCTGCGCTCGACGTTGCCGCCAACCCGTCCTCGGTTCATGCCGAGGGCCGCGCTGCACGGCGGCTGATCGAGGACGCCAGGCGCGACGTGGCGCGACTGGTCAACGCCAAAGCCGAGCATGTCGTATTCACCTCCGGCGCGACGGAAGCGGCCTCGACGCTGCTGACGCCGGACTGGCAGATGGGGCGCGGCGCTGTCCGTATGAGCCGGCTCTATGTGTCCGAGGCCGATCATCCTTGCCTGCTGAACGGTGGGCGTTTCCCAGCGGCGCAGGTGACACGGATCGGCGTCGACACCGACGGCGTCGCCAGGCTCGACGTTTTGGCCGAGGCTCTCGCCCAGCATGACAAGGCCGAAGGCTTGCCGCTGGTGGCGATACACGCCGCCAACAACGAGACCGGCGTCATCCAGCCGGTTGGCCGCATTGCCGAAATCGTCAAGGCGGCGGGTGGCATCCTGGTTGTCGATGCCGTGCAGGCGGCGGGCCGCATTCCGCTCGATATGTCAGCGGGTTACGCAGACTATCTGATTCTCTCCTCGCACAAGATCGGCGGCTCAAAGGGCGTCGGCGCCATTGTCGCGGCGTCGGACCTGATGATGCCAAAGCCGCTGGTCAGCGGCGGTGGCCAGGAAAAAGGCCATCGCGGCGGCACCGAAAACCTGGCGGCGATTGCCGGGTTTGGCGCGGCGGCGCGAGAGGCGTCTGCCGGCTTGCAAACGATCGAAACGGTGCGGCAGCGTCGCGACGAAATCGAGGCGATCGTGAAAACGCTTGTTTCGGACGCCGAAATCTTCGGGACCGGCGCGCCAAGGCTTGCCAATACGACATTCTTCGCTATTGCCGGCATCAAGGCCGAGACGGCGCAGATTGCCTTCGACCTGGCCGGTGTGGCGCTGTCGGCCGGATCGGCCTGTTCGTCGGGCAAAGTCGGGCCGAGTCACGTGCTGAAAGCCATGGGTTACGGTGACGGCCTCGGCGCGTTGCGCGTGTCCATCGGCCACGCGACCAGCGCTGAAGACATTGAGCTGTTTCGTTCGGCGCTGGCGACGATCGTCGCGCGCCAAGCCGGTAAGGAAAAGGCAAGCAGGGAACGAGCCGCCTGAGCGCGGCAGACGAAATGTAGGGCTTGCGGCCTGGTAGAAGCCGTGCGTTCGAATTTGGCCGGGTGAATTTCCGGCATGAACGCACTATATGAAACGTACGCCGCCTCGGGTGCCTGATGGGTGCTCGTTTGCGGTGCCATAGTTTGAAAACTGCCGGGCCTTGACCCCGGCGTGGATGGAGAACGCTTATGCCTGCTGTGCAGGAGACGATCGATCGAGTTCGAAAGATCGATGTCGACCAGTATAAATACGGATTCCAGACCGAAATCGCGATGGACAAGGCCCCCAAGGGCCTGAGCGAAGACATTATCCGTTTCATTTCGGCGAAGAAGGACGAGCCGTCCTGGATGCTGGAATGGCGCCTGGAAGCCTATCGCCGCTGGCTGACGCTGGACGAGCCGAAATGGGCGCGCGTCCACTATCCCAAAATCGATTTCCAGGACCTCCATTATTACGCGGCGCCCAAGAGCACGCCGGGGCCGACTTCGCTCAGCGAGGTCGATCCCGAACTGCTGAAGGTCTATGAGAAGCTCGGCATTCCGCTCAGGGAACAGGAAATCCTCGCCGGCGTGCAGAAGACCGATGCGTCGGAGCTCGAGGAAGCCAGCGACAACGTCTACAAGTCGGGCCGCGTCGCCGTCGATGCGGTGTTCGATTCCGTCTCCGTCGTCACCACGTTCAAGAAGGAGCTGGCGCAGGCCGGCGTCATCTTCTGCTCGATCTCGGAAGCGATCCGCGAGCATCCGGAGCTGGTGAAGAAGTATCTTGGCTCGGTCGTGCCGACCTCCGACAATTTCTACGCGACGCTGAATTCGGCCGTGTTTACCGACGGCTCCTTCGTCTTCGTGCCCAAGGGCGTGCGCTGCCCGATGGAACTGTCGACTTATTTCCGCATGAACGAGAAGAATACCGGCCAGTTCGAGCGCACGCTGATCATCGCCGAGGAGGGGGCTTACGTCTCTTACCTCGAAGGCTGCACGGCGCCGCAACGCGACGAGAACCAGCTTCATGCCGCGGTGGTCGAGCTGATCGCGCTCGACGATGCCGAAATCAAATATTCGACGGTGCAGAACTGGTATCCCGGCGACGCCGAAGGCAAGGGCGGCATCTATAATTTCGTCACCAAGCGCGGCGACTGCCGCGGCCATCGCTCGAAGATTTCGTGGACGCAGGTCGAGACCGGCTCGGCGATCACCTGGAAATATCCGAGCTGCATCCTGCGCGGCGACGATTCCAGCGGCGAGTTCTATTCGATCGCCGTGTCGAACGGCTACCAGCAGGTCGACAGCGGCACCAAGATGATCCATCTCGGCAAGAACACGTCGAGCCGCATCATCTCCAAGGGCATCGCCGCCGGCTACTCGCAGAACACCTATCGCGGCCAGGTCTCGGCCCACCGCAAGGCGACCAACGCCCGCAACTTCACCAATTGCGACTCCCTGCTGATCGGCGACCAGTGCGGCGCGCATACCGTCCCCTACATGGAAGCCAAGAACTCGACGGCGCAGTTCGAGCATGAGGCGACAACCTCGAAAATTTCCGAGGACCAGAAGTTCTACGTCATGCAGCGCGGCATCCCGGAGGAAGAGGCGATTGCGCTGATCGTCAACGGCTTCGTCAAGGACGTCATCCAGCAACTGCCGATGGAATTCGCGGTCGAAGCGCAGAAGCTGATCGGGATCTCGCTCGAGGGCAGCGTGGGCTGATGATGATGAAGAGTAGCCGAAAGGTAATGGCTGTTGGACTCGTGTGCTGGGTGGCTACCGCCATATTGGCCGTGTACTTTGTCTGGCAAAAGCCAGACGCTCTGACTGTCGATGATGTAGGGCCGATTCATCAGTTCTCGATTAGGACGAATTGAAGGGTCGAACGGCCAATGGCCAGATCGACTGCCTTGCGATGTAGTAGAAAGAAGAAAAATGCTTGAAATCAGAAACCTCCATGCCCGTATCGTCGACGACGGCACCGAGATCATTCGCGGCCTGAACCTGACGGTCAGAGCCGGCGAGGTCGCCGCGATCATGGGGCCGAACGGCTCGGGGAAATCGACGCTGTCCTATATCCTCGCCGGGCGCGAGGACTATGAGGTCACCGAGGGCGACATCCTCTACAACGGCCAGTCGATCCTCGAAATGGATCCAGCCGAGCGCGCAACCGCCGGCATCTTTCTCGCTTTCCAGTATCCGATGGAGATACCGGGGGTGGCGACGATGGAATTCCTGAAAGTGGCGATGAACGAGCAGCGCAAGGCGCGTGGCGAGGAACCGCTGAAGATCCCGGAATTTCTCAAGCGCGTAAAGGAAGCTGCCGCCTCGCTCAACATGGACATGGCGATGCTGAAGCGGCCGCTCAATGTCGGCTTTTCCGGCGGCGAGAAGAAGCGCGCCGAGATCCTGCAGATGAAGCTGCTCGAGCCGAAGCTGTGTGTCCTCGACGAGACCGATTCCGGACTCGATATCGATGCGCTGAAGATCGTCGCGGACGGCGTCAACACGCTGCGCTCGCCGGATAGGGCCATTGTCGTCATAACCCACTACCAGCGCCTGCTCCAATACATCGTCCCGGATACGGTGCACGTGCTCTACAGGGGCCAGGTGATCAAGTCGGGCGACAAGTCGCTGGCGCTCGACCTCGAGGCCAATGGCTATGCCGGCGTGATCGGGCAAGCCGCGTGAGATGCAAGCGGGCCCGGAAGGCAAGCCAAACAAGGCGATACTGATGAATATGCACACGACACCCCAGCGGACATTAGCCGAAACGGCGCTGATCGACGCCTTTGGCGAGCGGCTGTCGCTGCTGCCCGGCGACGGCGCGGTGATGCTAAAGCGCGACGACGCCATCGAGGCGATCAAGAGCGGCCTGCCGACGCGGCGCATCGAATCCTGGCACTATACGGACCTGCGCCGGCTGCTGACCTCGGTGCCGGACTTCGATCCGGCAGCGGTCGCGAAAGCCATTGCGCCGATCGTCGAAGGCTCCAGCGTTTTGCCGGTGCTGAACGGCGTGTCGACTACGAAACTGCCCGGTATCGAAGGCGTTGCCGTGCAGCGCCTGTCGGAGAAGCTGACCGACGGCAGCATCGCTCCGGGGCTGGATTCCTATGGCAGCGACGATGCCATCGGCGCGCTCAACACCGCCTTTGTCGCCGACGGCTATTTCGTCGACATCGCCGACGGTGCCCAACTGGAAAAGCCGATCGAATTGCAGAATTTGCAGGCCGGTGGACAGACGCATGTACGGCTGGCCGTCCGTGTCGGCGCCGGCGCCAAGGCTGTCGTCGTCGAGCGCCAGGCAGGCGAGGGGGCGGCATTGGTCAGTTCGGTCAGCCAGCTTGTGCTTGGCGAGGGCGCCGAAGTGACATGGCTGGTCGTGCAGGAGCAGCCGGATACGGCGACGCATCTCGCCCAGTTCAAGGCGCATCTCGGCAAGAATTCGAAACTGACGCTGTTCGTCATGAATGCCGGCGGCAAGCTTGTCCGCCAGGAGGTCGTTGTGAAGACGACCGGCGAGGGCGCCGAATTCACCTTGCGCGGCATCAATCTGCTCGCCGGCGACACCCATACCGACGTCACCATGGTGCTCGACCACGCCGTACCGCACACAGCCTCGACCGAAGTCATCCGCAATGTGGTGACCGGCAAGGCGCGCGGCGTCTTCCAGGGCCGCATCAACGTCCACCAATATGCGCAGAAGACCAACGCCAAGATGGCCTGCAACACGCTGCTTCTGTCGGACGACGGCGAGTTCTCGACCAAGCCGGAGCTCGAAATCTTCGCCGACGACGTCGTCTGCGGCCATGGCGCGACCGTCACCGAGATCGACCACAGCCATCTGTTCTACCTGATGGCGCGCGGCGTCGACGAGAAGACCGCGCGCGGCTTGCTGGTCAAGGCCTTCGTCGCCGAGGTGATCGAGGAACTGGACGACGAGGCCATCGTCGAGGCGCTGGAAGCGAGACTCGACAACTGGTTCGTGGCGCACGGGTAAAGTGGATGAGGGCCGGCGCTTCGGCCAGCACCCCTCATCCGACCGAGCTTCGCTCGGCCACCTTCTCCCACAAGGGGAGAAGGAAATGCGCCTCTCCTTCTCCCCTTGTGGGAGAAGGTGGATTGGCGCGAAGCGCCAAGACGGATGAGGGGTGTTGGAAGGAACGCGGCAGCGCGGCAAGGACTTCGAGATGGACCAGAAAGTCGAAAACATCCCCTACGACGTCGAGGCGATCCGCCGCGACTTCCCGATCCTGTCGCGGCAAGTCTACGGCAAACCGCTGGTCTATCTCGACAATGGCGCCTCGGCGCAGAAACCGCAGGCGGTGCTCGACGCCATCCAGCACGCCTATTCCCAGGAATATGCCAACGTCCATCGCGGCCTGCATTTCCTGTCGAATGCCGCGACCGACGCCTATGAGAACGCGCGCAAGATAGTGCAGAGATTTCTGAATGCGCCGAGCACCGACAATATCGTCTTCACCTCCAACACCACGGCGGCGATCAACACGGTTGCTTATGGTTTCGGCATGCCGAACATCGGCGAGGGCGACGAGATCGTGCTGTCGATCATGGAGCACCATTCCAACATCGTGCCGTGGCATTTCATCCGCGAGCGGCAGGGCGCCAAGCTGGTCTGGGTGCCGGTCGACGATCTCGGCGCCTTTCACATCGAGGAGTTCGAGAAGCGGCTGACCAACCGCACCAGGCTGGTTGCCATCACCCATATGTCGAACGCGCTGGGCACGGTGACGCCGATGAAGGAGATCGTGCGCATCGCGCACGCGCGCGGCATTCCGGTGCTGGTCGACGGCAGCCAGAGCGCCGTGCATATGCCGATCGACGTGCAGGATCTCGACTGCGATTTCTTCGTCTTCACCGGCCACAAGGTCTATGGCCCGTCGGGCATCGGCGTGCTCTACGGCAAGAAGGATATTCTGGAGCGCATGCGCCCGTTCATGGGCGGCGGCGAGATGATCGAGGAGGTGACGCAAGACATCGTCACCTACAACGACCCGCCGCACCGTTTCGAGGCCGGCACGCCGCCGATCGTGCAGGCAATCGGGCTTGGTGCCGCGCTCGAATACATGGAAAAGATCGGCCGCGAGCGCATCGCCGCGCACGAGGCCAATCTGAAGGACTATGCGCATCAGCGGTTGCGCGCCATCAACTCGCTGCGCATCTTCGGCGATGCGCCCGGCAAGGGCGCCATCATCTCGTTCGAGCTGCAGGGCATCCACGCCCATGACGTGTCGATGGTCATCGACCGGCAGGGAGTGGCGGTCCGCGCCGGCACGCATTGCGCCCAGCCGCTGTTGAAACGCTTCGGCGTAACATCCACATGCAGGGCGTCGTTCGGCATGTATAATACCAGGGCCGAAGTCGATGCTTTGGCCGATGCGCTGGAAAAAGCGCGAAAATTCTTCGGGTGACGATCATGGATGATGCCAGCCACACCGCCGAGACCAATTCGGAAGCGACGACCAATGCGGCGGTTTCCGGATCGACAATCCCCGCCGACGAATTGGCGCGGCTGACCGACGACATCGTTTCGGCGCTGAAGACGGTCTACGACCCGGAAATCCCGGCCGACATCTATGAGCTCGGCCTGGTCTACAAGATCGACATCGAAGACGACCGCTCGGTCAAGATCGATATGACGCTGACCGCGCCGGGCTGCCCGGTGGCCGGCGAAATGCCGGGCTGGGTCGAAAACGCCGTCGGCGCCGTCGAAGGCGTTTCCGGCGTCGAGGTCAACATGACCTTCGATCCGCCCTGGTCGCCCGACCGCATGTCGGAAGAGGCGCAGGTGGCGGTTGGGTGGTACTAGCATCCGACCAGCCGGAGGCTGGCGCACTTGCGCCGGGTACAAAACTTCACCATTTTAGGTGAGGATCATTCGGCAGGCCTTGAACCTGCAAAGAATGGAGAAGGAAAGACATGAGACGCTTCGCCGTCATCACGATGACCGAAAAGGCTGCCGACCGGGTGCGCGAGATCGTCGCGACCCGTGAGAACGCGCATGGCATTCGCCTTGGCATCAAGAAGGGCGGCTGCGCCGGCATGGAATATACGGTCGATCTGGTGACCGAGCCGAACACCAAGGACGACCATATCGAGCGCGATGGCGCCCATGTCTATGTCGCGCCGGAGGCGGCACTTTTCCTGTTCGGCACCGAGATGGATTTCGAGCAGACGACACTGCGAACCGGTTTCATCTTCCGCAATCCGAACCAGAGTTCGGCCTGCGGCTGCGGCGAATCGGTCGAATTGAAGCCGGCCGATCTGAAGGCACTGGCCGAGGCGCGCGAAGCAAGCGCGGCTTAGCGTCTCTGGTGATGAGTGCCGAGGCATATCGCTGGCGGTGTGCCTGTTGCGGTCAGGAATATACCGGGCTTCCAACAGATATGGCGTTCGGTGCGCCCGTGGACACGGACACGCTTGACGATGCCGCTCGAGCGACCTTTCGCAAGAATGAAGATTTCTGCGAGGTGCGCCGTGCGTCGGGGGTAACAGATCGGTTTGTTCGTTGCTTGCTGCCTCTGCCAGTGCCTCAGCTATCCAGCGAGTTCTGTTTCGGCGTATGGATGTCGGTCTCGGAAAAAAGCTGGAATCTATACCGAGATGGATACGACAGTGGCCAGTATGAAGAAGAACTCTGTTTTGGATATCTGATGCACAACATTCCTGAGTATCCCGGCTCGTTGCATCTGCATGCCAATGTTGTATTTCAGCCCGGTGATCAGCGTCCGAAGGTGTTTCTGCATGATGCAGATCATCCCTTGGTTGCGGCCCAACGCAGTGGGGCGGATGTGGCGCAGATAGAGCGCTGGGTGGCTCTCACGCACCGACCTAAGGCCGGGAGCAACTAATCCACCCACATCCCTGTTCGCTTGTGCCAGTCTGCGATCGACTCCTCCGGGTAGACATCGAAAACCTTGTCGCCCTTGCCGATATCCGGCTCGACCCAGTTCGCTTTGTATTTCAGCATCAGATGCACCTTCTCCGGTGGCTTTGGCAGGTCTGTGTCGATCGCTGAGGCAAACGGATGCACCAGCTCCGGCCAGGTCGGATCGTAGAGCCAGAGTGCCGTCCCGCATTTCGTGCAGAAGTTCCGCTCGCCCGTCGAGGTCTCGCGTTGCGGGTGCTCGTCGTCCTCGATCTCGGCGCGGTAGACGCCGAGATGGCGCTTGCCCTGGATTTTCAGCGTCTCGTAATCGGCGCCGAGATTGATGGCAAAACCGCCGCCGCCCTGCTGCTTGCGGCAGATCGAGCAGTAGCACAGCATGAACGGCACCGGCGTGTGGCTTTCCACCTCGAAACGCACGGCATTGCACCGGCAGGACCCTTTGAGCAGAAGCGGCATGAGAAACTCCGACGAAAGTGATTTGCACTTTGTCAGGATGGCGCCGGTTGCGGCGATGACAAGGGGAAATCCGGGTGACATGATCGCCGCATGGACAACGAGCGCATAGAAGAGCTTTTCGAAGGCCTCGGCCCGGTCAGTATCCGCAAGCTGTTCGGCGGCAAGGGCATCTATTTCGACGGCGTCATCGTCGCCATCGTCATCGGTGGCGAATTGATGCTGAAGGCCGACGCCGAAAGCGCCCCGGAATTCGAAGCGGCCGGCTGCCGGCAATGGACCTATACCGGCTCGCGCCACGGCAAGCTCGTGTCGATGCCCTATTGGAGCGTTCCCGACAGCGCGCTCGACGATCCCGACGAGATGGCGATCTGGGCGCGCCGCGCCTACGAGGCAGGACGGCGCGCCGGCAAATAGGCTGCGTCATGCTTCGGCAATTCCGGGCCGCACTTCATGCCAGCTCCCGCGCGTCAGGCACGAGCGCCAGCGCTTCGGCAAAGCTGGCGCTGGTGAAGGCGGCGCGCTCGTCGGCGAGCATCGCGGCGGCAACGCCTTCGCGCAGCGCTGCGCGCAGCGTCAGGCCGCGCAGCAGGGCAGCGATCGTGGCGCCTGCCAATGCGTCGCCGGCGCCGGCAGCATCGGTCCGCTTTTGCAGCGGCGGTGGCGAGATCGAGAACGCGCTCAATTCGTCGAAACCGAGCACTGGTTCGTCGCCGGCGGTGATCACGCCGCTTTTCAGCCCGGCGCGTCTCAGGCCGTCGACGATGCCTTGATCGATTTGGACGCCGGCGAGCACGCCGGCCTCGGGCCGGTTCATGAAGGCCATCGCCAGACGGTCGAGCACCGGCGTCAGCCGCGCCGCTTTGTTGGGCGAGACCGCAAGCGCAAACACCGGCTTGCCGGCGGCGAGTGCCGCCAGCCGCTCCAGCGCGGTCGACGGCAGGTTGGCGTCGCACAGCACCGCGTCGGCCGAACCGATCGCTTCCCGCACCTTGGCGCGGCGGATCTGCTTGGGAAGCGCCAGCTCGTAGAGCACCATGTCGGCAAGGCCGGCGATCAGCCCGCCGTCGCTGTCGATCAGCATCGTATGGCTTGGCGTTGCTCGGTCGAGGAACACCGCCGACAGGTCGGTAATGCCGGCCTCGGTGACGGCGCGTAAGACCGTGTCGCCCAGGGCATCGCCGCCGCGTACCGAAAGCAGCGAGGCCGAGGCGCCGCGTCGCACCGCACAGCGCAAGGCGTTAAAGACGGCGCCGCCGACATGCTCGCGCATCGTGCCGGGATTAGACGCTGCTGGCACGAAGGCGCCGGCAACCCGGCCGCGCCGCTCGATATAGGCGCCGCCCACGGCCAGGATCGTCGAGGATTTGATCATGCCGTCAAAATGCCCTTTAGCTGTTGCCCGGAGAGACTAGGTCGCCGGGCGGAACCCCGCAATCGCGGGTCCGATTCGGTTGGTGACGGCAACGGCGCCGCATGCGAGGCGAGACACATCGGAAGCGATAATTGCGAAACAAAAATAGAACAAATAGCGATATACGTTATTTTTCAAATCCTTGGTGCTCATTGACAAATGAGAACAAATGAGGTACATTCTTTTAAGGATTGCGGGATTGTCCGGCCTCCATTGACGACCACGGGGTGATGTATCATGGCTCAGAATTCTTTGCGGCTTGTAGAGGACAAAGCGGTGGATAAATCAAAGGCTCTGGATGCGGCGCTGTCGCAAATCGAGCGTGCCTTCGGCAAGGGCTCGATCATGCGGCTCGGCGCGAACGAGCAGGTCGTCGAGATCGAAACGGTGCCGACCGGCTCGCTTGGGCTGGACATCGCGCTTGGCGTCGGCGGCCTGCCACGCGGCCGCATCGTCGAGATCTACGGGCCGGAAAGCTCGGGCAAGACGACGCTGGCGCTGCACACGGTGGCCGAAGCCCAGAAGAAGGGCGGCATCTGCGCCTTCGTCGATGCCGAGCACGCGCTCGACCCGGTCTATGCCCGCAAGCTCGGCGTCGATCTCGAAAACCTGCTGATCTCGCAGCCCGATACCGGCGAGCAGGCGCTGGAGATCTGCGACACGCTGGTGCGCTCCGGCGCCATCGACGTGCTGGTGGTCGATTCGGTGGCGGCGTTGACGCCGCGGGCGGAAATCGAAGGCGAGATGGGCGATTCGCTGCCCGGCCTGCAGGCCCGCCTGATGAGCCAGGCACTGCGCAAGCTCACCGCCTCGATCTCGCGCTCCAACACCATGGTCATCTTCATCAACCAGATCCGCATGAAGATCGGCGTCATGTTCGGTTCGCCCGAGACGACGACCGGCGGCAATGCGTTGAAATTCTATGCCTCGGTCCGCCTCGACATCCGCCGCATCGGCTCGGTCAAGGATCGCGACGAGGTCGTCGGCAACCAGACCCGCGTCAAGGTCGTCAAGAACAAGCTGGCGCCGCCCTTCAAGGTGGTCGAGTTCGACATCATGTATGGCGAGGGCGTCTCGAAGACCGGCGAGCTGGTCGATCTCGGCGTCAAGGCGGGCGTGGTCGAAAAGTCGGGCGCCTGGTTCTCCTACAATTCGCAGCGTCTTGGCCAGGGCCGCGAAAACGCAAAACTGTTCCTGCGCGACAATCCCGACACGGCGCGCGAGATCGAGCTGGCGCTACGGCAGAATGCCGGGCTGATTGCTGAGAAATTCCTTGAGAACGGCGGCTCCGAAAGCAGCGACGACGGTTTCGAGGACGACGCTGGGGTGATGTAGGGCAAGCGACGCCTCGCTGAGCCTCAGCCAGGTTTCGATTTGATGTTTTGATTTTGAGTTTGCGTAATCGATGCGTTTCGAACCGCCGGCCCATGGCCGGCGGTTCGCGTTTGACGGCGAGGCAGACGCATTTCAAGGCGCTGGTGAAAGCCGGGATTTGAGACCATTTGGTGTTTCTGGACAGGCTGCGGTGCGACCGCTAAAAGGCCATGTCTATTTTCCGCCGGCAGCCGGCGGTTCTCTCGAAAAGGCAGTATTCATGAGTGGCGTCAACGAGATCCGGTCGGCATTTCTCGACTATTTTCGCAAGGAAGGTCACGAGGTCGTCGCGTCAAGCCCGCTGGTGCCGCGCAACGACCCGACGCTGATGTTCACCAATGCCGGCATGGTGCAGTTCAAGAACGTTTTCACCGGTCTGGAGAAGCGGCCGTATTCGCGCGCCACGACTGCCCAGAAGAGTGTTCGCGCCGGCGGCAAGCACAACGACCTCGACAATGTCGGCTACACCGCGCGCCACCTGACCTTCTTCGAGATGCTCGGCAATTTCTCCTTCGGCGACTATTTCAAGGAGCGGGCCATAGAGCTTGCCTGGAACCTGATCACCAGGGAGTTCGGGCTGAAGAAGGACAAGCTGCTGGTCACCGTCTACCACACCGACGACGAGGCGGCCTCGTACTGGAAGAAGATCGCCGGCCTTTCGGACGATCGCATCATCCGCATCGCGACTTCGGACAATTTCTGGGCAATGGGCGACACTGGACCTTGCGGGCCGTGTTCGGAGATATTCATCGACCGTGGCGAGCATATCTGGGGCGGCCCTCCTGGCAGCCCCGAGGAGGATGGCGACCGTTTCCTTGAATTCTGGAACCTGGTGTTCATGCAGTACGAACAGGTGACGAAGGACGAGCGCGTCGACCTGCCGCGTCCGTCGATCGACACAGGCATGGGCCTCGAGCGCATGGCATCCATCCTGCAAGGCGTTGAAAGCGTCTTCGAAACCGACCTGTTCCGCCACCTGATCGACGCTGCGTCGTCGGCGCTTGGCAAAGGTCCGGATGCGGGCACCGTCGCATCGTTCCGCGTCATCGCCGACCATTTGCGTTCGTCCTGCTTCCTGGTCGCCGACGGCGTGCTGCCGTCCAACGAAGGACGCGGCTACGTGCTTCGTCGCATCATGCGCCGCGCCATGCGCCACGCGCAGTTGCTCGGCGCCCGCGATCCGCTGATGTGGCGCCTGGTGCCGGCACTGGTCCGCGAGATGGGCCAAGCCTACCCGGAACTGGTGCGCGGCGAACAGATGATCACCGAAACGCTGAAGCTTGAGGAAACTCGTTTCCGCAAGACGCTGGTGCGCGGCTTGGGCTTGCTTTCCGAGGCGACGGAAAAGCTGGCCTCCGGCGACATGCTGGATGGCGAGACAGCGTTCAAGCTCTACGACACCTATGGCTTTCCGCTCGATCTGACGCAGGACGCGCTGCGCCAGCGCAACATCTCGGTCAACCTTGCCGGCTTCACCGAGGCGATGGAGCGGCAGAAGGCGGAGGCGCGCAAAAGCTGGGCTGGTTCCGGTGAGGCCGCAACCGAGACGATATGGTTCGCGGTGCGTGAGGAGACCGGCGCCACCGAATTCCTGGGGTATGAGACCGAGCAGGCGGAAGGCCTCATCCAAGCGCTGGTCAAGGACGGCAAGACCGTCGACAGCGCCGGCAAGGGCGACGCCGTTGCCGTGGTTGTCAACCAGACGCCGTTCTATGGCGAATCCGGTGGCCAGATGGGCGATACCGGCGTCATTTCGGGCGACGGGTTCTCGATCGAGATATCCGATACCCAGAAGAAGGCCGATGGGCTTTTCGTCCATCTCGGCAGGGTGGCTAACGGCACGGTCAAGACGGGCGCGACCGTCGAGCTGAAGGTGGACCACGCGCGCCGCTCCAGGCTGCGCGCGAACCATTCCGCCACGCATCTGATCCATGAGGCGCTGCGCGAGGTGCTGGGTACCCATGTCGCGCAGAAGGGCTCGCTGGTTGCGCCCGAGCGTCTGCGCTTCGACATCTCCCACAACAAGCCGATCTCGCCTGACGAGCTCGAAGAGGTCGAGCGCATGGCAAACGAGATCGTCGTTCAGAACGGCCCTGTAACCACGCGGCTGATGTCTGTCGACGACGCCATTGCCGAAGGCGCCATGGCGCTGTTTGGCGAGAAATATGGCGATGAAGTGCGCGTCGTTTCGATGGGCACGGGCTTGCATGGCGCCAAGGCCAACCGGCCTTATTCGGTCGAGCTATGCGGCGGCACGCATGTCAGGGCGACCGGCGATATCGGCTTGGTGCGCATCCTGTCCGACAGCGCGGTCGCTGCCGGCGTTCGCCGCATCGAGGCGTTGACCGGCGAGGCGGCCAGAAAGCATCTCGACGAACAGGACAAGCGGCTGAAGGCGGCCGCCGCCGCGCTGAAGATTTCGCCGGCCGATGTGCCGGCCCGCGTCGAGGCGCTGCTCGACGAACGCAAGAAGCTCGAAAAGGAGCTGACAGAGGCGCGCAAGAAGCTGGCGCTGGGCGATCGCTCGCCAGCCGGTGTGCCGGCGGAAAACGAAACCATTGCCGGTGTCGGTTTTCTCGGCAAGGCGGTATCGGGCGTCTCGCCAAAGGATCTTAAGCCGTTGGCCGATGCCGGCAAGAAGTCGCTCGGCTCCGGCATCGTCGTCTTTGTCGGCGCCGGCGAGGACAACAAGGCAAGCGTCGTCGTCGCCGTCACCGATGATCTGACCGGCCGCTTCAGCGCCATCGATCTGGTGCGCGTCGCGTCCGCGGCATTGGGCGGGCAGGGCGGCGGCGGGCGACCCGATATGGCTCAGGCCGGCGGCCCGGACGCCTCGAAGGCCGAAGACGCGATCGCTGCGGTGAAGGCGGCTCTCGAAGCGGCGTGAACCTGCACCGGGGGCGGCACGGCCGAAATGGCGCGTCGCCCAGCGGATATCTTTGAGGGCCGATATGCCGACGCTGACGATGTATCAGGTCGATGCCTTTGCCGAACGGGCCTTCCAGGGTAACCCTGCCGCCGTTCTCCTTTTAGAGGAATGGCTGTCGGAGCAGGTAATGCAGGCCATTGCCAACGAAAACAATCTTGCTGAAACCGCGTTTGTGCGGCCGAATGGCAAAGGTTGGGATTTGCGCTGGTTCACGCCGGTCCATGAAGTCGACTTCTGCGGCCACGCCACTCTTGCGGCCGCCCATGTGCTGGCTACGGAATACAATGGTCAGGGCGAAATGGCCTTCGCCACCCGGGTCGGCGAGCTGCGGGTTTCCCGGTGGGAAGGGGGCTATCAGCTCGATCTGCCTTGTTTTCCGCCGCAGCCCGTCGAGGAAGAGCTGAACTCGGCGCTGCAAGCGATATTGCCTCAGCGGCCGGTTGCGAGCTTCCGCAATTTCGAGAACCTGTTTGTCGAGCTTGCCGACGAGACAACCGTGCGATCTTTCGTTCCCGATCTGCTCAGGATCGGACGTTTTCATCCTCTCGGCCTGGTTATTACCGCGCCTGGGCGAGCCCACGATTTCGTCTCCCGTTACTTCGTGCCTGGGGCGGGCATTCCCGAGGATCCGGTAACCGGCTCCATTCATGCGACGCTGGTGCCTTACTGGTCTGAAAAACTCGGCAAGACGCATCTGTCGGCATTCCAATGCTCGCAGCGCGGCGGGCATTTGCTATGCGAACTGGCCGGAGATCGCGTGCTGATCACAGGCCGTGCGAAGACCTTCATGAAGGCGGAGATCTACCTTCCCGATTGAGCGGCTTGCCTCCGGTTCCTCGCCCCCACGAAGTGGGGGAGAGGTGGCCGCGAACCGGCCGGAGAGGGGGCCCGCGCAATCAAAAGGCGCTTTAGGAATGCGCCGATTTCCCCTCTCCGTCTCGGCTTCGCCGAGCCACCTCTCCCCGCAAGCGGGGCGAGGAACCCAGGTCGTGCGAAGTTGCCGCGCCTCGCCGCGGTTTCACCCTGCCTTTTCGGTTTTCGCAAAACTCGCGCGTTGAGTGATGCGCGCATACCAATCCCGGATCTCGGCAAACTCGGCCAGCAGGGCTTGTCCCTCGGCGACCTTGACGAAATAGCCGATGATCGGTGCGGCGTGCAGGTCGGCCAGCGTCAGGTCCGTTCCCAACAGCCAAGGCCCTTCGGCTTTCAGCGAGGAGAGCGCCTGCAATGCCGTTCTTGCCTGCCGCAACCCGTTGGCGATCACCGCTTCGTCGGGCGGCGTTGTTTCCAGCCGCTCGACAGCGACATCCCAGACCATGGTCCTGTAGGCATAGGCGTCGAGCAGGCCGGTGATCTGGTTCATGCGTGCTCGAGGCCGGGCTTCGACCGGTTGCAGCGCCGGGCCGCCAAAGGCTTCGTCGACATAACGGGCAATCGCGCCGGTCTCGTAGAGGCGAAAGCCGTCATGCTCGAAGGCCGGGATGCGGCCGAACGGCTGGTGCTCGAAATACCAGCCGGGAATGCCGTCCGCGGCAAAGATGTCGACGGGCACGAGCTCGTAGCCGACGCCCTTTTCCTCCAGCACCAGCCGCACGATGCGCACATAGACGCTGTAGTCCGCGCCGTAGACGACGGGCTTGCCCATGCCGGTTGGGCTCAGGCCATCGCTTTCTGCAAATTCTCGTCGATCTTGTCGAGGAAGCCGGTGGTCGAAAGCCATGGCTGGTCGGGGCCGATCAGCAGCGACAGGTCCTTGGTCATGAAGCCGGACTCGACCGTCTGGATGCAGACCCTTTCCAGCGTCTCGGCAAAGCGCCTCAGTTCGGCATTGTCGTCGAGCTTGGCGCGGTGCGCGAGGCCGCGCGTCCAGGCAAAGATCGAGGCGATCGAATTGGTCGAGGTCTCCTCGCCCTTCTGGTGCTGGCGATAGTGGCGGGTGACGGTGCCGTGCGCGGCTTCCGCCTCGACGGTCTTGCCGTCCGGCGTCATCAGCACCGAGGTCATCAGGCCGAGCGAGCCGAAGCCTTGCGCCACCGTGTCGGACTGCACGTCGCCGTCATAATTCTTGCAGGCCCAGACATAGCCACCCGACCATTTCAGGCTCGAGGCCACCATGTCGTCGATCAGCCGGTGCTCGTACCAGAGCTTCTTAGCTTTGAATTCTGTTTCGAACTCCGCCTCGTAGACCTCCTGGAAGATGTCCTTGAAGCGGCCGTCATAGGCTTTGAGGATGGTGTTCTTGGTCGAGAGGTAGACGGGGTAATTACGCAGCAGGCCGTAGTTCAGGGAGGCGCGGGCGAATTCGCGGATCGATTCGTCGAGATTGTACATGGCCATGGCGACGCCGGCGCCGGGTGCGTCGAAGACGTCGTGCTCGATCACCTGGCCGTCCTCGCCGACGAATTTGATCGTCAGCTTGCCCTTGCCGGGGAAGCGGAAGTCGGTGGCGCGGTACTGGTCGCCGAAGGCGTGGCGGCCGACGATGATCGGCTTGGTCCAGCCGGGCACCAGCCGCGGCACGTTCTTCATGATGATCGGCTCGCGAAAGATGGTGCCGCCGAGGATGTTGCGGATGGTGCCGTTCGGCGACTTCCACATCTTCTTCAGCTTGAATTCCTCGACGCGCTGCTCGTCGGGCGTGATCGTCGCGCATTTCACGCCGACGCCGTATTTCTTGATGGCATTGGCCGAATCGATGGTCACCTGGTCGTTGGTGGCGTCGCGGTGCTCGATGCCGAGGTCGTAATATTCGAGCTTGAGGTCGAGATAAGGGTGGATCAGCTTGTCCTTGATGAACTGCCAGATGATGCGGGTCATCTCGTCGCCGTCGAGTTCGACGACCGGGTTCGCCACCTTGATCTTCGCCATGGAAAGAATGCCTCGCTTTTGGGGAACGGAACGGCCTTGCCCGCACGGCTGCCGGCCCTGGGATGCGGCCCGTATATCAAAGGCTTTTTGGCCGCGCAAACGGCGAACCGCGCCGTAGTGCCGGCATTCCTTGCGAAAGCTTCATTTTCGCCGCCAAATGTGGCAGGGGACTGCGAAATGCCGCAAACAGCAGTTCACTGACAGCCATGGCCGCTACCCAGGATCCCGCCACCCCTCTTGCCTCCGGAACTCCAGCGTCCGGACCGGCGATCATCCTGGTCGAGCCGCAGCTCGGCGAGAATATCGGCATGGTTGCGCGCGCCATGGCCAATTTCGGTCTTACCGAGCTGCGGCTCGTCAATCCGCGCGACGGCTGGCCGAGCGAGAAGGCGCGTGCCGCCGCAAGCCGCGCCGACCACGTCATCGATGCCGTCACGGTGTTCGATGACCTGGCCTCGGCGATTGCCGATCTGAACTTCGTCTTCGCCACCACGGCGCGCGCGCGCGACAATTTCAAGCCGGTGCGCGGTCCGGTCGAGGCGGGCAGGGCGCTGCGCGCGCGGCAGCGGGCCGGCCAGCGCACCGGCATCCTGTTCGGCCGCGAGCGCTTCGGCCTCTATAATGACGAGGTCGGCCTTGCCGACGAGATCGTCACTTTCCCCGTCGATCCAGCCTTCTCCTCGCTCAACATCGCCCAGGCGGCCCTGCTGATGTCCTATGAATGGATGAAGTCCGGCCTTGAAGACGAGACCAGGACCAACTTCTCCGGCCCCGAAATGCCGCCGGCTGCCAAGGAAGAATTGCACGGCCTGTTGGCGTATCTGGAAGGTGCACTGGAGGCGCGCGGCTATTTCCGCCCGGCAGCGAAGAAGCCGAAGATGGTCGACAATTTGCGTGCAGTGCTGACCCGCCCCGGCTTTGCCGAGCCGGAGCTCAAGGTGCTGCGCGGCATCATATCATCGCTGGACAGGTTCTCGCCGGCCATGCCGCGCGGCGACGGATCGCCCGGCGACGATCCAAGGCGGCTTCCGGCGGCCGCGGCACGCGCTGCGAGGGCGAAAGACAAAGACTAGCCTCGGAACGACCCATACCTCACCAGTAACCGAATGTTATTTGGTGTGATCCATTGTCTGGAAAACGATGGGTTCTTTCGATGTTCAATTCAAATATCGGCCGTCTTCGCTTTTTCTTGTACTCAGGGGCACTGGTCTTTGCGGAAATCGTGACATTCGTGCTGTGCGTCGTGGGGACCGTCGGCTTCGAGGGTTTGGCCAATTCGAAACCCGGTCCTTCCAGGGAAGGGCTGGCCGCGGCTGTTCTCGTTACCTCGCTGGTGATCGTTCTGTTCCGCGCGAATTTCGCCTGGCGTCGAAGCCGCGACGCGCAAGGGTCGGGTTGGATCCTTTGGTCGTATATCGTGTTCTCGACGCTGTTCGCGATCCTGCAGGCCGGCACTGTTCTTGTCGTAAAATTCGACGGCGAAGATTCGCATTCCGGCCTTAACCTGCTGGGATTAGCTCTTGTCGGGCTGTGGGCCGTCATCTTGGCGGGCAAGCAGGCGGGCGGTGGCTCTGCGGATATGGCGTCATCCCTGAGTTTCGACGATTTCGACCCGCCCGGGCCGCTGCGCGGCACCGCCGCGCTCCATTCAGCGTCAGCCACCGGCGCGACGGCCCTGGCTGCAGCCTACGCCACGCGGGCCGCGCCGGTGCCGTCGAACCACCCTGCATCTCAACCTGCATCTCCGGCGAACGGCCGGCCGCGGCCCGGCGGCTTCGGCAAGCGCGGCCTTGTGTGACCGGCTCGCCGCATCAAGGCCATGATGGTTCCACATAGAAGCGGCCGGGATAAAGCATCATTGGCCGAAGCAGAAAGCATGGGCCGGGCCTTCCCCCGTGATCTCGTTTGTGATTCCCAGCCCTTAGTGATTCCCAGCCCTTAGTGACTCAATGACAATGACCGATCCATCGAGCGCCCGTCCGATCCTGATGTTCGATTCCGGCATTGGCGGCCTCACCGTGCTGCGTGAGGCGCGCGTGCTGATGCCTGACCGCCGCTTCATCTATGTCGCCGACGACGCGGCGTTCCCCTTCGGCGGCTGGGAGGAGCCGGCGCTGAGAACACATATCCTGGAGTTGTTCGCCAGGCTGCTCGAACGGTTTTCGCCGGCCATTTCGGTCATCGCCTGCAACACCGCCTCGACGCTGGTCATCGATGCGTTGCGCGAGAGGTTTCCCGGCCACCCTTTCGTCGGCACTGTGCCGGCCATCAAGCCGGCGGCGGAACGCACGCGCTCAGGTCTGGTTTCGGTGCTGGCTACGCCCGGCACCGTCAAGCGCCAGTACACGCGCGACCTGATCAGCAAATGGGCGCAGAAATGCCACGTCCGCCTGGTCGGCAGCGACAGGCTGGCTGGATTGGCCGAAGCCTATATGCGCGACGGTTTTGTCGACGAGGACGCCGTGCGCGCCGAGATCGCGCCGTGCTTCGTCGAGCATGACGGCCTGCGCACCGACATCGTCGTGCTTGCCTGCACCCATTATCCGTTTTTGGCCAACCGCATGCGCAAGACAGCACCGTGGCCGGTCGACTGGCTCGATCCGGCCGAGGCGATCGCACGCCGGGCGCTGTCGCTGCTTGCCGATACCGAGGCCCGCTATCGCAGAGAGGCACTGCCGGAAGGCGCCGACCTTGCATTCTTCACCTCGAACAGCGCCGATTTTCCGACGCGCCGGCTGATGCAGGGATTTGGCCTGGCGATATCCTGATCGCAGGCAATTTTCGCTTTGGGAACATCACACCGGACAATGCGTTTTCCTCTCATTGGAAACGGGAGAAACCATCATGCCAGCCACCTCAAAAGCCCAGCAGAAAGCGGCCGGCGCGGCATTGTCAGCCAAGCGCGGCGAGACCAAGAAGGGCGCGCTCAAAGGCGCGTCGAAGGGAATGTATAAATCCATGAGCGAAAAACAGCTCGAGGAATTCGCCGAGACCAAGCGCAAGGGCCTGCCGGAAAAGAAGTCGAAACACTGATCGACTGGCCATTCTGACGGCGGATGCCGGTCAATAAAAGGCCCGCGGCTGAGCCGCGGGCCATGAAGTCTCAACGGGCGAGGACGAAAATTACCAGTTCCAGCCCCACCCGCAGCGCCGCACTTTGTAGCGGATCACCTTGCGATGACCGTGGCGCCACACCACCTTCTTCTTGACCACGATGCGGCAGACCTGGTGATGCCTGTGCCCATGCCAATGCCGGGCCTGCGCCGGCTCGGGCGCGACCGCCATCGTGCCGGCCATCACCGCGGCGCCTACCAACGTAAGGAAGAACTTCTTCATGCGAATTCCAGCTCCTCTGACTTCAGTCCCTTCCTGATGCCGCTGGCGCAACCTCCCGCCACATCCGGCACGTTCTACAACCGTAACACTATCCGGTTCGGCGATTCGCGCCAGCCAGAAGCTTGACAGCGGTTAAATCTCCGTTTAACCAGCCCACCAACACCGGGCCGCAATGCCCGGTGGTTTTCCTTATGTGTGCAAGACGTTTGGGAAGCCGGTTTTACTTTCCTTATGTCTTGTTTGAAATGACGTGTCCCGTGGGTTTTCCGTCGCGTTGCGTGGAAAACCCTGTCAGGTCTCGAAAACGGAGGCCAGAGGAGGGCGCGTTTCCTTCACCCGGACCATAAGGTTCCGGGTGCATTGTTTTGAAAGGGAATGCGATGAGCAAGCGCGAATCCGCGAAGTACAAGATCGACCGCCGTCTTGGCGAAAACATCTGGGGCCGCCCGAAGTCCCCGGTCAACAAGCGTGAATACGGCCCCGGCCAGCATGGCCAGCGTCGCAAAGGCAAGCTTTCCGATTTCGGCCTGCAGCTGCGCGCCAAGCAGAAGCTGAAGGGCCACTATGGCGACGTTTCGGAAAAGCAGTTCCGCAAGGTCTATGAAGAGGCGGACCGCCGCAAGGGCGACACCTCGGAGAACCTGATCGGCCTGCTCGAATCGCGCCTCGACGCGGTCGTCTACCGCGCCAAGTTCGTGCCGACCATCTTTGCGGCGCGCCAGTTCGTCAATCACGGCCACGTCAACGTCAACGGCAAGCGCGTCAACATCGGCTCGTACCGCTGCAAGCCGGGCGATGTCATCGAAGTGCGCGAGAAGTCGAAGCAGCTGGTCATCGTGCTGGAATCGGTGGGCCTGGCCGAGCGCGACGTGCCCGATTATATCGAGGCCGATCACAACAAGATGACCGCGGCTTTCACGCGCATCCCCGGCCTGGCGGACGTTCCGTTTGCCGTGCAGATGGAACCGAACCTGGTCGTCGAGTTCTATTCGCGCTGATCGGCGCGTTCGTCGCGATACAATCGAAGGCCGCCCGTCGAGGCGGCCTTTTCTTTTTCGTTCCTTTTCCACGGCGTGATTCCGAAATCGATTTCGGTTTCCGGTCCGATGCGCTACTGCGGGCGGCAACAGGATCTTGGGGCCGACGCGCCATGAATATGCTGCCAGACGCCGAAACACTCGAACCGGTCGCCGATACCGAAGGCGGCTTTCATCCGCTGTTTGCCGATGTGCCGTCCTCCGTCGAGTTCAACAAGCTGCGCAAGCGGCTGTTGCGGCTTGCCCGCCAGGCGATCGACGATTTCGCCATGGTGAGACCCGGCGACCGTTGGCTGATCGCTCTGTCGGGCGGCAAGGATTCCTACGGCCTGCTTGCCGTGCTGCTCGATCTCAAATGGCGCGGGCTGCTGCCGGTCGAGCTGTTGGCCTGCAATCTCGACCAGGGCCAGCCGAACTTTCCCAAGCACATATTGCCCGATTATCTCGATAGCCATGCCATTCCGCATCGCATCGAATATCAGGACACCTATTCGGTGGTCACCGACAAGCTGGCCGAGGGCAGCACCTATTGCTCGCTGTGCTCGCGGCTGCGGCGCGGCCATCTCTATCGCATTGCCCGCGAGGAGGGCTGCTCGGCGCTGGTGCTCGGTCATCACCGCGAGGACATACTGGAAACCTTCTTCATGAACCTGTTCCATGGCGGACGCCTCGCCGCCATGCCGCCGAAGCTGCTCAACGACGAAGGCGATGTCATGGTGCTGCGGCCGCTCGCCTATTGTGCGGAAGCCGATCTCGAGAAATTCGCCGGCGCCATGAAGTTCCCGATCATTCCGTGCGATCTGTGCGGTAGCCAGGAAGGCCTGCAGCGCAACGCCATGAAGGCGATGCTCGACGACATCGAGAAGCGCATGCCCGGCCGCAAGGACACGATGATCCGCGCCATGACCAATGTGCGGCGTTCGCATCTGCTCGACAGGAAGCTGTTCGATTTCGCCGCCCTCAACGAAACCCTCACCACCAGGCGTCCCGATGACATTTGACGATAGCGCGATCGACTGGCTTGCCGACCTTCTGTCGGAAGCCGCCGTCGCCGAGATCATGCCGCGCTTTCGCCGGTTGAGCGAGGGCGACGTCCGTCGCAAGACCTCGGCCGCCGATCTCGTCACCGAGGCCGACATCAATGCCGAACGGCGCATCACCGCCAGGCTGCGCCAGCGTTATCCCCACGCAATGATCGTCGGCGAGGAGGCCTGCTCCGACGACCCGACGCTGCTCGACGGTCTCGGCGATGCCGAACTCGCCTTCGTCATCGACCCGGTCGACGGCACCTTCAACTTCGCCTCCGGCGTGCCGCTTTTCGGCGTCATGCTTGGCGTCGTGATCAAGGGCGAGACGGTCGCCGGCATCATTCACGATCCCGTCGGCAAGGATTGGCTGATCGGCGTTAGTGGCGCCGGCAGCCATATCCGCCATGCCTATGGCGATCTGGAAAAGGTCCATGTCGCCAAACCGGCGCCGATGTCGGAAATGACCGGTGCGGTCTCATGGCACTATGTGCCCGAGCCGGACCGCTCACGTTTGGCGCGCAACCAGACCAAGTCGCTATCGCAGTTCAATTATCGCTGCGCCGCCCACGAATACCGCCTGCTGGCCAGCGGCCACGGCCATTTCGTCGTTTACAACAAGCTGATGCCTTGGGACCACCTGGCCGGCGTGCTGATCCATGCGGAGGCCGGCGGCCATGCCGCGCGCTTCGACGGCAGCGCCTATCTGCCGTCGCATGTCGGGGGTGGCCTGCTGGTCGCGCCGGACCGCGAGAGCTGGCGGGAGCTGCGCCGCGAGCTCTGGGCAGAATAGCTCTTCGCTGCCAAAGTTGTCCAATCTTGTGCGAAACCGGAGATCTCGAATGAAACCTCGGTCCGCAATTGTTGCAACGGCCTTTGCCCTTGCCTTGGTTGCCGGTGTCAATGAAGCAAGCGCTGGGGAACGCGCATGTCGCAGTCCCGACTCCGTCGACACCATAGACGAGATGTTCTCCGCGATCTTCGCCTGTTGGAAGCCGCCGCGCGGAACCGCGGGCATGACCCTGACACTGCAGTTCTCAATTCGCCGAAACGGCACGCTTATCGGCAAGCCGCGCGCCACCTACTCCCATCTAGGGGACGATGGTCCGCTCAACCGAGCCTTCGTGGCTTCCGTCCTCGAGGCGCTCGACAAGGCTCTTCCACTGCCCGTTTCGGACAGTATGGGTGGAGCAATCGCAGGACGTACGCTGTTCCCTCGCTTCACCGCGGTCAGTGAGGGTGCATCCTAGGCGCACGCGCAATGTGCATTAAACCGGCGGGTTATGCGGCTGGAACAGTCTGCCGCGCTCGGCCAGCAGGATCATCAGCAGCGCCGCCACCGACACGCTGCAGAACCCGGCGGCCAGCGGCGTCACCGTGCCGTTGAAGGCTTGGCCGATCAGCGTGCCGAGAATGCCGCCAAGAAATGTCTGCATGAACCCAAGGATCGACGATGCAGTGCCGGCCAGGTGCCCCAGCGGCTCCATGGCAAGCGCGTTGAAGTTCGCGCCAAGCGCGCCGAACGGGACCATGGCGCAGGCAAAGAAGGTAATGAAGAGCCAGAGCGGCATCTTTATTTCGATGGAAACGACCAGCCAGGCAAGGCTGATGGCCAGAAACAGCAGCAGCGCGCTTTGCGACAGACGGCGCATGCCGATGCGGCCGACGAGGCGCGAGTTGAGGTAGTTCGAAAAAGCAAGTACGCCGGCAACCCCCGCGAAGATGACGGGGAACATCTCGCCGACATTGAATACGCTGACATAGATCTGCTGGGCCGAGGCGATGAAGCCGAACATGGCGCCGAAGATGAAGGTGCTGGCGAAGGCATAGCAGAGCGCGATGCGGTTGGTGAGAACGATGCGGAAGCCGCCGATGATGGAGGACAGCGTCAGCGGCCGGCGATATTCGGGGTGTAGTGTCTCGGGCAGGCGCAGCAGCGACCAGGCGGACACGATCAGCGCGCCGGCTGCCATGGTGACGAAGATCACATGCCAGGTCGCAAACAGCATGATGAACTGGCCGATACCGGGCGCCACCACCGGAATGGCCATGAACACCATGAAGATCAAGGACATGACTTCGGCCATGCGCCTTCCGTCGAACGTATCGCGCACGATCGAGACGGCAATGACGCGCGTCGCCGCCGCGCCGATGCCTTGCACCGCCCGGCATAGCAGAAGCGTGGCGAATGACGGGGCGATTGCCGCAGCGCCGGCCGCCAGGACGTAGATCACCAGCCCTGCGACAAGCGGCGCGCGGCGCCCGAAGCGGTCCGAGATCGGCCCGAAGAACAGCTGTCCGCCGCCAAAGCCAAGGATATAGGCGGTGACAACATATTGCCGGTGGTTTTCATTTTCGATGCCAAGCGAAGCGCCGATCTGCTGCAGCGCCGGCAAAATAATGTCGATTGCCAGCGAATTGAGCGCCATCAGCGCCGCGCACAGCGCAATGAATTCCCAGCGCGGAATGGGCAAGGTGCTTGCCTTTTGCTGCGCTTGTGCTTGCTGATCCAAGGCCAGTCCGATCCTCAAACGAAAATGCGCCGGCTGGCCGACGCATCCATTCGTTGATTGCCCGATAGCGGGCAGAACTTTTTGCCAAGGTGGGGGCTGCCCCGGCGCTTAGCGCATGACCCCCGAAAATCGCAGGCGGAAGGTCATACGCAGAAACAGAAGTCAGGCGGCGCCTTTGACGCTGACGCCCTTTTCGACGAGGAAGGTCTGCAATTCGCCCGCCTGGAACATCTCGCGGATGATGTCGCAGCCGCCGACGAACTCGCCCTTGACGTAGAGCTGCGGGATGGTCGGCCAGTTGGAATAGTCCTTGATGCCTTGCCGCAGTTCGGCCGACGTCAGCACGTCGACGCCCTTATAGTCGGCGCCGATATAGTCGAGGATCTGCACGACCTGGCCGGAAAATCCGCATTGCGGGAAGCCGGGCGTGCCCTTCATGAAGAGAACGACGTCGTTGCCCTTCACTTCATTGTCGATGTAGTCGTTGATGCCGCTCATGGAATACCCTTTCATGCCTGTGGGAGTCAGGCTCGAACATTACCCTTCAAATAAACCCATGGGTTGCGCGAAACAAGATGTTTGCCGCCTTGCCATGCAAATGGCGCAAAGGAACGTCTGATCTTGGGCCAAGAGCGTTGGCCACCATCTTTCCCGAGGCGCGATGAGAAGACGATATCTCGCCGGGTTCCTCCTCGCCGTTCTGTTCGCCGCACTGTCCTTGATCTGGTGGGCCAGGTCGCCGAGACAGCCATCTCTCGTCGTCGGCGGTGAATTACCGGCGCCGTGCCGCGACGCGAGCTTCGAGGCGGTCGCCTATGTCGTCTGCGAAATCGATCTGCGCCACTATGACATCGGTGTGTTCCACGCAGGCCTTGACGGCAAGGCTTTCGGTTCACTGGACAAATTCGACAAGGCGATGGCGGATCATGGCCGGCCGGTGCTGCTCGCCATGAACGCCGGCATGTATCACCAAGACCTGACTCCGGTCGGCCTTCTCGTCGAAGACGGCCGGGAGAAGGCGCCGATCAACGTCGCCGACAGCGAAGGGAATTTCTTCCTGAAACCGAATGGCGTCTTCCTGGTCCGGAAGGACGGCAAGGCGGCGGTCATGGAGACAAGCGCCTATGCTGCGACCAGACTGGACGTGATGTTTGCCACGCAATCCGGCCCGATGCTGGTGATCGACGGCCGGCTTCATCCCCGCTTCGAGCAAAACGGCACATCGCGCTATATCCGCAATGGCATCGGCGTGCGTGACGAAAACACTGTCGTGCTGGCGATCTCGCGCTCTGAGGTCAGCCTCGGCAGCTTCGCGCGACTGTTTCGAGATGCGCTCAATTGTCCCAACGCGCTTTTCTTCGACGGGGTCGTTTCGGCGCTGTCGAACGGCGAGCGGATGATTGTGGGTGGAAGCTATCCGGTCGGGCCGATCATCGCCGTGACCGGTAAGAAGCTTGCGAGCCGGTAACTGCAAGAGAGCTCAGTCCGGCACGCTGGTCTGCAGGGCAAGCGCGTGCAACACGCCGCCCATATTGCCCTTCAGCGCGTCATAGACCATCTGGTGCTGCTGGACCCGGCTTTTCCCGCGAAAGCTTTCGGCCACAACCTCAGCCGCATAATGGTCGCCGTCGCCGGCCAGGTCGCGAATCGTCACCTTGGCGTCGGGAATGCCTTCCTTGATCAGCCGTTCGATGTCGTGGGCGTCCATTGCCATATGAGGATTCCTTGTTCAGGTCGTGATCTCATAGATATGGTCGAAATGGCGGATGAACCACAGGGAAAGGGGCCCACTCGATCACTTCACGGGTCCACGACCTCATTTGCCATGAAGCGGGGGAACCAGGATTCGTGGGCGGCGGTCAATTCGCTGACCGGTATCGCACGCGCCTCGCCCAGCTTCAGGTCGCTGCCGCCGGTCGAGCCGATCCACGGCGCAAAAACGCCGAGGTTGTTTTGTTGTTCGCGAATGGCGTCCCATTGCTCGCTCTGCGGGTCGATCGACAGCGTCAGCAGATAACGGCCCTGGTCCTCGCCGAACCAGACGGGGATTGGATCCGTACCGATCAGGCCGGGGATGGTCGCGCCGATGCCGGAGGCCATCGCCATCTCGGCCAGCGCCACCGCGATGCCGCCATCGGAAACGTCATGCGCCGCGGTAACGACACCGGAGGCGATCAGTGCCCGCACATGGTCGCCGACCCGCTTCTCGTGGCCGAGATCGACCGGCGGCGGCGGGCCGTCGGCGCGGCCAAAGATGTCGCGCATATAGACCGACTGGCCAAGATGCGAGCCCCATATCGTCGGCGCGCCGACCAGCACGATCATCTGGCCTTCGGCGGCAAAGCCGATGCGCACCATTTTCGACCAGTCGGCAATCAGACCGACGCCGCCGATGGTCGGTGTCGGCAGGATGCCCTGTCCGTTGGTCTCATTATAGAGGGAGACGTTGCCGGAGACGATCGGAAAGCCAAGCGCCCGGCAGGCATCGCCGATGCCTTTCACAGCACCAACCAGCTGGCCCATGATCTCCGGCCGTTCCGGATTGCCGAAATTGAGGTTGTCGGTGGCCGCGAGCGGCAGAGCGCCGGTGGCGGTAAGATTGCGCCAGCATTCGGCAACCGCCTGCTTGCCGCCCTCGTAAGGGTCGGCCTCGCAATAGCGCGGCGTCACGTCGGAGGAGAAGGCGAGCGCCTTGGTCGGGTGGCCATCGACGCGCACGACACCGGCGTCGCCGCCGGGAAGCTGCAGGGAATTACCCTGGATCAGCGTGTCGTACTGCTCCCAGACCCAGCGGCGCGAGGAAAGGTCCGGTCCGCTCAGCAGCTTGAGCAGTGCGTCGGCCACATCGGCTTGCGGTGCATCGCCGGCCAGCGGCGCCGGCTTCTTCGGCTCGACCCAGGGACGGTCATATTCCGGCGCTTGATCGCCGAGATCCTTGATCGGCAGGTTGGCGACCTCGTCGCCCTGGTGCAGCACGCGAAAGCGCAGATCGTCGGTAGTCTTGCCGACGATGGCAAAGTCGAGGCCCCATTTGTGGAAGATCGCCTCGGCCTGTTTTTCCTTTTCGGGGCGCAGCACCATCAGCATGCGCTCCTGGCTCTCCGAAAGCATCATCTCATAGGCGCTCATGCGCTCTTCACGCACCGGCACCTTGTCGAGATCGAGCTCGATGCCGAGGTCGCCCTTGGCGCCCATCTCGACCGCCGAGCAGGTGAGGCCGGCGGCACCCATGTCCTGGATGGCGATAACGGCGCCGGACGCCATCAGTTCGAGGCAGGCTTCGAGCAGGCATTTTTCGGTGAACGGATCGCCAACCTGCACGGTGGGCCGCTTCTCGTCGATCTTGTCGTCGAACTCGGCCGAGGCCATGGTGGCGCCGCCGACACCGTCGCGCCCGGTCTTGGCGCCGAGATAGACCACCGGCAGGCCAACACCCTTGGCTTCCGACAGGAAGATCGCATCAGTCTTGGCAAGCCCCGCCGCAAAGGCATTGACCAGGATGTTGCCATTGTAGCGGGCGTCGAAATTGACCTCGCCGCCGACTGTCGGCACGCCGAAGGAATTGCCATAGCCGCCGACGCCGGAAACGACACCGGCAACGAGGTGCCTGGTTTTGGGGTGGTCCGGCGCGCCGAAGCGCAGCGCGTTCATCGCCGCGATCGGCCGCGCGCCCATGGTGAAGACATCGCGCAGGATGCCGCCGACGCCGGTCGCAGCTCCCTGATAGGGCTCGATATAGGAGGGGTGGTTATGGCTCTCCATCTTGAAGACGACGCAGTCGCCGTCGCCGATGTCGACCACGCCGGCATTCTCGCCCGGGCCCTGGATGACTTGCGGCCCGGTGGTCGGCAGCGTGCGCAGCCACTTCTTCGAGGATTTGTAGGAACAATGCTCGTTCCACATCGCCGAAAAAATACCAAGTTCGGTAAAGCTCGGTTCGCGCCCGACGAGGTCGAGGATGCGCTGGTACTCGTCGGGCTTCAGCCCGTGCGCGGCAATGAGTTCAGGAGTGATCGGCACGGAATTGGAAATGGTCATGATCGGCAATTGTGTCCTTGGGATCGAGTCCCGTCTTATCGCAAGCTTTGCAGCCGATACACCCCGTTAGATGACTAAAACGATGGAAAGCAACAGCTGACGGTAAGTAGCGAAAGATCGCCACTTGACCCGCCGGTTTCAAGCCGGTTCAGGAAAAGCTGTCGTAGCCGGCGCGGCCCTCGTCCAGAAGCCGCCGGATCACCGCGACGCCGTGCGCGATATCGTCCCGCTGTCGCGGCTGCGAGATGCCAAACCGCACGCCGTGAAAGGCCTGTTCGGAACGCCCTGCCTTGAACTCATCCTCGTCGTCGATGAGCACGCCATGTTCGAGGCAGGCCTGTTTGAAAGTGCCGGAAAGCCACGGGTCGGGCAAAGTGAGCCAGACGAACGGCACATTATCCAGCGCCTTGAACTCGAAGCCGTCGAGTGTCTCGCGCACGATCGCGATGCGCGCACCGATCTCGGCAATGCTGCGCTTGCGCACCTCAGCGGCCTGACCGGACAGCACCAGCCGGCTGCCCACCTCCGCCGGCAGAAAGGGCAGGCCGCCCGTCATCATCTTGTGGGCAACCCGGATGCGGTGACGATAGGCCGGCGGGCAAGCGAGCCAGCCGCCGCGAACACCCGCCGCAACCGATTTCGACAGGCCGCCGGCAACGATGGTCCGTTCGGGAGCATATTCGGCCATTAAAGGCGTTGGGTCATCGGTCAGTCCGCCATAGAGATCGTCCTCGATCAGGACGACGTTATATTGACGGGCGACATGCGCGATTGCCTCGCGGCGCGATGCCGACAGCGTTGTCAGCGTCGGGTTCTTGGCCGTCGGCATCAAAAACATCATCTTCGGGTGCTTTTGTGCGCAGACGCGCTCGAAATCCTGGGGATCGATGCCCTCGTCGTCAGTCGCCACCAGTGCGGTCCGGCGACCGATCAGGCCGGCACTGCGCGAGATCTGCGAATAGGTGAGGTGCTCGAAGACGACATAGTCGCCGGGGGCGGTGAGCCCCGCAATGGTTGCCATCACCGCGGCGTGGGTGCCGAGCGTGGGAACGATTGCATCCGCCGCCGGGCGATAGGAATTGCGCGACAGCCAGCGCCTGCCCGCTTCGAACCAGCGGTCCGGGAAATCACGAGTATAGCTTGAAATCTCATGCGGATGGTCTTGCGCCGTGCGTGTCAACACGTCGGCGACGATGGCACCCTGGCCGACATCCGGTGCGGCGGTGCTATCGAAGCGCAGCTTGTCGCCGGGCGCATCCATATAGCGCGTGCCTTGTTCGACCGGCCCCAGGAAATCCGCCTTTGCGCTCTCCGACCGTTGAGCGAGAACATAGGTTCCGCGGCCGACCTCGCCGCTGACCAGTCCCCGCTCGCGCAGCAATTGATAGGCCCTGCCGACCGTGCCGACGGTCGTGCCGATGTCGTATGCCAGATCGCGCTGCGGCGGCAGCTTTGCCCCTGCACCGATCAAGCCGCGGTCGATGTCCGTCTCGATGGAAGCGGCAAGCCGCTGATAGAGCGGGCCAGTGCCGCCGGTAAGGTCTGGAAGCCAAGTTGTCATGGTGACAATTTTCTACATTGCACCGAAGTGAGAGTCAATACATATGAAACGGGCAATACAAAAGGGCACAATTGCAATCTTGGCAGAAAGAAAATGGGTACAATAGAGACAATCCGCTACGCCGCAGTTGAATTGCAGGTGCAGGTGGCGCGCCCGCCGGGCAGGCCAACCTATGTCAGTCGGCTGGTGCGTACGCTCAGATCCTTCGCGAGGTGGATTGACGGGTTAATGGATCGCCGGCGCAGCCGGCTGGTCCTGCTCGAGATGACCGACGCCCAGCTCAAGGACATCGGCATTTCGCGCTGCGATGCCCATCGTGAAGGTCTGAGGCCGTTCTGGGACTGATGCGTTCGAGCGCTTTAGCGGACGCCCGCCGCCCTGATCCGCGTGACACCGTGGTCCACAAGCACCGCCACAATGCATAGCATCAGAAAGAGCCCGGTGATGGCCAGAGCCGAGACGGCGACGCTGGTCGCGCCGTTCTTGGCGAGATCGAGGAACGGGTAGGGCACTTCACCGGCAATCGGCGCCCGCAGCAGCGCGTAGGCCAGATAGGCGATCGGATAGATCATCCACCAGGAGATGTCGCGCCACCGCGTCGAGCCGTCGGCGCCGGCAACAAGCCACCACAGCACGAACAGCACCGGCGTCACATAGTGCAGGAGCACGTCGCAGAGCAGGAACAAGCCTTGCGGGTGCCAAAGCTGCGCCAGAACCGTGGCATAGACGATGAGGACCAGGGTTATGGCGACGGCGATGCCCGCTCGCACTCGCGGCGCGGCAAAGGCCGGGAACCAGGCATGACCGCTGGACGACAGCAGCGACGCATGGACGAGCACCGCGCCGATATTGGTCAGGATGGTGAAGAAGCTGAAATAGCGGACGAGCGAGCCGAGCAGGCTGCGACCGGCTTCCATCGATGCCGGAATGGTGATGCAGGTTTGCAGGACGAGCGCGGCCAGACCTATGACCAGACCTGATATCTGCAGCACGCGACCCATTGGGCTAGGCAGCAGCGCCGCAGGCCGGATTGCCCGCCTGCCAGCGGGCAATGTCCGAGCCGATGCGCGCGCCGAGCGGTTCCGCCATCAATGGGCCGAACACGTCGACGCGGCTCGAATTGCCTTGCGCTTGCACGACCAGCAACGGCTTTCCACCATAATGTTTGGCCGGCACCAGCAGGAAACGCGGCGTGCCGCTAAACGAATTCAGTTCGTTGGCCATCTGGTAAGATTTGAAGGCAGGGTCCTTGCTGGCGATCCAGCATTTGTGGGCAGCGATTGCCACCTGTTCCATGGCAAGCAGTGACGCGCTCTTGCCCGCCGGCGCCGGCGTGCTCTTCGGGCCTGACTGGCATGAGGCGAGTACAAGCCCGGCGGCAGTAGCGACGGCGAGGCGCGTGGTCGTCGGTGTCATGTTCAAGCGGCGCCCATCTCGAGTTCGGACAGAAAGATCTTCAGACCGTCTGTCATCTCACCCCAGACGCGCGACAGCGCCGGATGCTGCAAGGCGATTTGCTCGTAGGCATCGAATTTCGGATAGGCGTCAAGCAAATCGGGGCGGCCGATCGTTGTCCTGAAATTGTTGAAGACGAACCGGGTCGGCGTCAACCACGCATCGGCAAAGGAGATGTCGTCGCCGAGCGCGAACGGGCCATGCGCCATGCGGGCCTCGATTGCCGCAAGCCCGTGATGCAATCGGGCGAACTGTGCCTTGATCTCCGCCTCGTTGCGCTGCGGCACGAAATGGAGCTCGAACAGCTTCATGGTCGGGGCGAGCACGTCGAGGTCGGTAATGCGGGCGAACATGCGCACCAACGCCCGGTCTTTCGTATCCTTGGGCAGCAGCGCCGGCTCGGGGAAACGCTCCTCCAGATATTCGGCAATGACTACCGATTCGACGATCGTTTCGCCGGAACCGGTGATCAGCACCGGAATCCTGTTGAGCGGCGAGATGGCACGAAATGCCTCGGGGATGGGAAACCCCGGCGGCGGTGCAATGAGCTTGAGCGGCACGTTCTTGATGTAGGCCAACGCCCGCACGATCGACGAATAGGGCGACAACGGCCGCGAATAGAGTTTCATGACCGTCGCTCCAGGAGGAAAATTGAAGGCATCAAGCGGCGATGCCCAGCGCGCTTTCGAACAGCGCCCGGCCGTCGCTGCCGCCATGCGCCGCTTCGATCAGGTTCTCGGGATGCGGCATCAGGCCGAGCACATTGCCGCGGCCGTTGACGATACCGGCAATGTCGTTGATCGAGCCGTTGGGATTGGTGCCTACGGCATAGCGGAACACCACCTGGCCTTCGCCTTCGAGGCGGGCCAGCGTTTCGGCATCGGCAAAATAATTGCCGTCATGGTGCGCCACCGGCGCGCGGATGATCTGGCCCGGCTGATAGCGGCGGGTAAACATCGTGTTGGCGTTGGCGATCTGCAGCTTCACCTGACGGCAGACGAATTTCAGCGAGGTATTGCGCATCAATGCGCCCGGCAGCAGGCCGGCCTCGACCAGGATCTGGAAGCCGTTGCAGACGCCGATGACCATGACGCCCATGGCCGCCTTTTCGGCCACCGCCCGCATTACTGGCATGCGCGCGGCAATCGCGCCGCAGCGCAGATAATCGCCGAAGGAAAAGCCGCCGGGAATGGCGATCAGGTCGACATCGGGAATTTCGGTGTCGGTCTGCCAGACGGTGACCGGCAGCGTGCCGGAAATCTTGGTCAGCGCCGCGATCATGTCGCGGTCGCGATTGAGGCCGGGGAGCAGGACGACGGCTGATTTCATGGCGTGTCCAATTGAATCAAGAGGCATATCCAAGTTTGGCGTATCGGCGGCGTATTCACGGGTCAAGCGGCAGTTAAGGCTTTTGGGCTATTTAACGACGGCAAACCGGGCGAACGCATTTGAAGAGCGGCTGGGAACTGAAATTCGAAGACCGACACTGGGCCGCCGGGGTCTCCGGTGCGATTGTCCTGCTTGTTTCCGCATTTATCTATGCGTTCTTTTCTCAAGCTGACGCAACCTTTGCGACGGCGTTTTCGAAAGCGCTTTCTCTGAAAGTCGATCTCGGGCGGTGCTCCTCGTCTTTTGCCAATCTGATCATGGCGCAGATTTCCTATGCATTGACGATCTGCCTGGTGCTTCTGGGCCTCATGGCGTGCCTTGCCGTGGTTTGTGTTCGAGACGCTGCGAACAGGGCCGGATATCTCAAGCTTCTGCTTGGGACATCTGCGTTCATTCTCATCTTGCTGGCAATGGCGATGAACGACGACGGGTTTTGGCTAAGTTCAACAGGCCGCAGATTTTTCGGGCGGCGATTGAGCATAGCTGACGCATGCCTACAGAGTCACAATACTAATTTTATTCGCATTTACGTGATGAGCATCTGGCTTGGTTTTGGGTCTTGGATGCTTATTATGATGGATATTCTGTGCTTTCGAGCGATAGCTCTCCGTCGAAACCATAACGATTTGCCAACTGACTCGGGGCTGCATGCCGAAATACTGGACATTCATGCTAAATACGGCGGTGTGAGGCGGCCAACCCAGGCTCGACGATGGAAGTTATCGGCAGTGGTAGTGGCGGGCCTCTTTTTGGCCGCAGGAATTCACGGGCTGTACAAACTGGCTCTCGTTTTAGGCGCGCTCTAAGCGGCGTTCGCTATGCCCAAGGCGATCGTCCTGCCGCGCCAGCACACCGTAAATGTTCTTCACATCGCCCTCGGTGGCGATGAGATGACCACGGATCGAACCCAACTCGGACTTTACTTCGCCAAGTGTCAAATCCATCCTGTCCAGCCGCGACTGAATGGATTTGAGGACTTCAAAAATCAGGCTTCCATCGATCTCGGTCATCTACCCTCCGGGACAACCTCAGGTAATGGCCACACTATAATTCTCAATCACCGTATTCGCCAGAAGCTTGTCGCACATGGCTTTCAGATCCGCCTCGGCCTTGGCCTTATCGCCCTCGGCAAGCTCGATATCAAAAACCTTGCCTTGCCGCACCTGGCCGACGCCGCCGAAACCCATTCCGGACAGCGCATGCTCGATTGCCTTGCCTTGTGGGTCGAGCACGCCGTTCTTGAGGGTTACGGTAATGCGGGCCTTGATCACGCTGGACATGCTCCTGTTCACCTGTTGAGCTGGCAAGCCATCAATGTGGCTTGCCTTTGACGCCGTCGGTCGATGCGACGAGCACCGGTCCGGCCGGGCGCGGCGGCTCGTTCTCGTTCATGATGCCGAGGCGGCGGGCAACTTCCTGATAGGCTTCGACCAGCCCACCCATGTCACGGCGGAAACGATCCTTGTCGAGCTTATCCTGTGTCGCCACGTCCCACAGCCGGCAGGAATCCGGCGAGATCTCATCGGCAACGACGATGCGCATCATATCGCCTTCGAATAGGCGGCCGCATTCGATTTTGAAATCGACGAGCTGGATGCCGACGCCCATGAACAGGCCGGAAAGGAAGTCGTTGACGCGAATGGCCAGTGCCATGACATCGTCGATCTCCTGTGGGCTCGCCCAGCCGAAGGCGGTGATGTGCTCTTCCGAGACCATCGGATCGTCGAGCGCATCGGCCTTGTAATAGAATTCGATGATCGAGCGCGGCAGCACGGTGCCTTCCTCGATGCCCAGGCGCTTGGCCAGCGAGCCGGCGGCGACGTTGCGCACCACCACTTCGAGCGGGATGATCTCGACTTCCTTGATCAACTGCTCGCGCATGTTGAGCCGGCGGATGAAGTGGGTCGGAATGCCCATCCGGTTGAGATGGTTGAAGATGTGCTCGGAAATGCGGTTGTTGAGCACGCCTTTGCCATCGACGATTTCATGCTTCTTCTTGTTGAAAGCGGTAGCGTCGTCCTTGAAGAACTGGATCAGCGTGCCAGGCTCCGGTCCCTCATAAAGGATCTTGGCCTTGCCTTCATAAATGCGGCGGCGATTTTTCATCTGATTTTTCTCTGGATTTGCGGGCAGGCGGCAAGCGACCAGTTCCTGTCCGTCTGCCTAAAATAAGACGGCGACGGTGGGGTTCAATGCCGGTGTCTATCCCAATCGCACTGTTTGCTCAATCGGCAAATCCTTTCAATCAACCGCTTTCGGGCACCGAAATGCCGCAGCGCAGCAAGCAATGTAGCATATTGACCGGCCTGCGCCCTTTTGGTTTGTGCTCCGGCAACACATATTGGCACAACGAATCGGATTTCACGGAGGGATGCCATGAGCAGCATGAAAGACCGCGAAGAGGGCTTTGAGCGCAAATTCGCATTCGACGAGGAACTTCGGTTCAAGGCTGCGGCACGCCGCAACAGAGCGCTCGGCCTGTGGGCTGCCGAAAAGCTCGGCAAATCCGGCACCGATGCCGACGCTTATGCCAGGGAAGTGGTCGTCAGCGACATCGAGGAAGCCGGCGATCACGACGTTTTCCGCAAGATACGCAAGGATTTCGATGCGGCGGGCATCGACCAGTCGGACCATCAGATCCGCCGCACCATGGATGAATTGATGGCGCAGGCGATCGAGCAGATCAAGAACACCTGATTTTTCAGCCGGTACCGATCGAATGCTGGACCAATCGACCGCCCGGCCTAACCGCGCGGTTTTTCTTTGCCTTTGCGGTCATTTCCGGCTGAATTGCTGCAAGCAAAGAGGAAATCGCCAATGTCCCTGAAGTCACGCCTTGCGGTCGACGAGACGCTGTTCACCGCATGGTCCGGCGTGCCGGATGCCTTGACGGTCGAGATACTGGCCAGGCAAGGGTTCGACGCGGTTACGCTCGACATGCAGCATGGGGGCCATCACGAGGACAGCGTGCTGCGCGGGCTTGTGCCGGTGCTGGCCGCCAACAAGCCGGCTTTGGTGCGCATCCCGGTCGGCCGCTTCGACATGGCCAGCCGCGCGCTCGACTTCGGCGCCGAAGCTGTGATCGCGCCGATGGTGAATTCAGTGGCGGACGCAAAGCTGTTTGCCGCCGCCATGAAATACCCGCCGCTCGGCGAGCGCTCCTGGGGGCCGACCTATGCTTTTCCGCGCCATGGCAAGGGCGACTATGCCGACTGGCTGCGCGACAGCAACCAGCGCACCATGGCGTTCGCCATGGTCGAAACGCGCGCCGCGCTTGATTCACTCGACGGCATCCTCGACACGCCGGGCATCGACGGGATATTCCTTGGCCCGTCGGATTTCTCGATCGCCTGGTCGAAGGGCACCACCGTCAGTTCGACGCTGGAGAGCATGATGGAGACCGTCGCCTCGATCGCCGAGCGCACCCGCAAGGCCGGCAAGCATGCGGCGATCTATGTGATGGAACCGGCCGTTGCCGGTCGCGTGGTGTCGATGGGCTACCGGCTGCTGGCGTTGGGTTCCGAGCATTCGCTGATTTCGCTTGGGGCAAAGACCCTGCTGAGCAGCGTCAGGGATTCGATCGCTTCCTAGAGCAATTCCAGGAAAAGTGTGAAACGGTTTTCCGTCCGGAATTGCGTCAAAACAAAGAGATAGAGCGGTTCGCCGTTTCCGTGAAACGATGAACCGCTCTAGAGATCCGTGAGGAATTTCGCGAACGTCATCGAGCCTTCAGGCCAGGGGCCGAAGCCGGAATCCGTGTTGAGATGACCGGCATCCCCGGCGTCGATGAACAGCGAGCCCCACGCCGCGGCAATGTCCTCGGCGACGCCGAAGGCGCAGAACGGGTCGTTGCGGCTGGCGATCACCACCGACGGAAACGGCAGCGGGTCGCGCGGATAGGGGCCGAAGGTCATCAGGTGCCTCGGCTTTATCTCTGGATTGGCGACATCGGGCGGCGCCACGAAGAAAGCGCCGGCGACCGGCCTCTCGAACCGAGGCAATGCTTGAATGACCGCCGCGACGCCAAGCGAATGGGCGACGATGACGACCGGCCGCTCGGCCTCGTTAACCGCCTTGGCGACACCGGCCGTCCAATCCTCGCGCACCGGCTTCGACCATTCCGCCTGTTCGACGCGGCGCGCTGTCGATAGTTTCGACTGCCAGCGGCTCTGCCAATGATCAGGGCCGGAATTGGTGTAGCCCGGCACGATGAGAATATCTGCTTCCCTGACTTTCATGGCGCGCATGTAGCGAGAGGCGCTGTCGGGTGCAACCGGATATGAACTAAACAGCGACACGCAAACGGCCGCTCATGAGCCCGGTTCTGCTCGCTATTGTGAACACCCTGTTCGCTTCTTGCGCTCTTGTGTGAACGATCGCGATCAACGATCTGTCGCCAGGAAAGAAGAATGGCTGTTCCGAGATTTTGGCACGGACATGGCGTAGAATGATTGATGGCGCCGGATTGCTGTGTTGGAAGCTTGTCGAGCGCCGCCTGAACGGAGCACTTTGATGAGCGAACTGCCTTTTGCCGCGACGACCCCGGTCAGCGTTGCCCGCGTCGGCTTGCGGGCGCGCGATGCAGACAATCTCGCTGCCTACTATCGCAAAGTCGTCGGTTTGCAGGAACTGAGCCGCGCCGGCGGCACGATTACGCTCGGCGCAGTCCATCGCCCTTTGCTCGACATCGAAGCGGATCCGGCCGCGAAACCCGATGACCCGCGCAGCGCCGGTCTTTTCCACACCGCCTTCCTGCTACCCAGCCGGGCCGATCTCGGCCGCTGGATCAATCACGCCATCGCCGGCAAGATCGGCATCGAGGGCGCATCCGATCATCTGGTCAGCGAGGCTCTTTACCTAACCGATCCGGAAGGCAACGGCATCGAGATCTATGCCGACCGCCGTCCGCAGGACTGGAAATGGAACGGTGACAAGATAGCGATGGCGACGGAGCGGCTGAACATTCCGTCGGTTGTTGCCGAGGTGCCGGCCGGCGACACCGGCTGGCAGGGCGCGCCGGAAAACAGCATTATCGGCCACGTCCATTTGCGGGTCGGCAGGCCGGAAGAAGCCGAAGCATGGTGGCATCAGGAGTTCGGTTTCGACACAGTGGCAAAGTACGGTGGCGCGGCGGTGTTCCTGTCGTCCGGCGGCTATCATCACCACATTGGCGCAAATGCGTGGCAGAGCGCGGGCGCCGGTCGCCGCGATCCCGCCCGCTCCGGCTTGGCCTGGGTCGAGATGCGCTCGGACAATGCCGCAAGCGAGACCACCCGCGAGGATCCGTGGGGCACGGTAATAAGGACGGTTCCCGGTAAGGCGTAGGTTAGAGGTTCGCTTTTTCGAGCAAGCGGCCAAGCATGAGCAGGCCCGCTGGCCATACGCCCAGGCGCGCCTCGTTTCCCATATGGCCGAGATCGCCGGCATCGGCGATATCCGCGCCCCAGGCTGCGGCAAAAGCGGTCGCCTTGTCGAAGGTGACGCGTGGGTCGCTGCGGCTCGCCACCACCAATGTCGGGAAGGGCAGGCGCTTCAGCGGCATCGGCGCGAACGGGCGCACCGCGTCGAATGAGGGATCGGTATCCTCGACATTGGTCGCGGCAACCAGGAATGCCGCCGCGACCTTGTCGAGTTGGCTTTGACTGGCGCCGGCAGCCCACTTCACCGCCGTCGCCACCGCCAGCGAATGCGCAAGCAGCACGACGCGGCGCGGTGCGGCGGCCACCGCGGCATCCACCTGGCCGATCCAGTCTTCAGGCTTTGGCCGGTCCCACTCGGCCTGCAGCACGCGGCTCGAATTGGGGAACACCCGGCACCAATGCGACATCCAATGATCCGGCCCGGAATTGCCGCGCCCGGGCAGGGCGAGGAAATCGAAATCTCCGGCCGACGAAATCATCAGGCTTCTCCAAACACTCGGCTAAAGATCGTATCGACGTGCTTGGTATGATAGCCCAAGTCGAATTTCTCGCGGATCTCGGCCTCGGGCAAGGCTGCGACAACGTCCTTGTCGGCCAAAAGTTCCTCAAGAAAATCAGCGCCTTGCTCCCACACCTTCATGGCGTTGCGCTGCACCAGCCGGTAGGCGTCCTCGCGCGAAACACCGGCTTGCGTCAGCGCCAGCAGCACGCGCTGCGAATGCACAAGGCCACGGAATTTGTTCATGTTCTTCAGCATGTTGTCGGGGTAGACGAGCAGTTTGTCGACAACGCTGGTCAGGCGTGAGAGCGCGAAATCGAGCGTCACCGTCGCGTCGGGCCCGATCATGCGCTCGACCGAGGAATGCGAGATGTCGCGTTCGTGCCAGAGCGCCACATTCTCCATTGCCGGCAATGCGAAGGAGCGCACCATGCGGGCAAGGCCGGTGAGGTTCTCGGTCAGCACCGGGTTGCGCTTGTGCGGCATCGCCGACGAGCCCTTCTGGCCGGGTGAAAAGTACTCTTCTGCTTCGAGTACCTCGGTGCGCTGCAGATGGCGCACCTCGATCGCCAGCCGCTCGATCGACGAGGCGATGACGCCGAGCGTGGCGAAGAACATCGCATGGCGGTCGCGCGGAATCACCTGCGTCGACACCGGCTCGGGCTTCAGTCCGAGTTTCTTGGCCACGTATTCTTCGACGTAGGGGTCGATATTGGCGAAGGTGCCGACCGCACCCGAGATGGCGCAGGTGGCGATGTCCTCGCGTGCGTGCACCAGCCGCTCGCGGCAACGCGAGAATTCGGCATAGGCCTGCGCCAGCTTGACGCCGAAGGTGGTCGGCTCGGCATGGATGCCGTGGCTGCGGCCGATGGTGATGGTGTCCTTGTGCTCGAAGGCGCGGCGCTTGAGCGCCGCAAGCAGCCCGTCAATGCCGGCCAGCAGGATGTCGCTGGCGCGGGTGAGCTGCACGGCAAAACAGGTGTCGAGAACGTCGGAGGATGTCATGCCCTGGTGGATGAAGCGGGCATCCGGCCCGACGAATTCAGCAAGATGGGTGAGAAAGGCGATGACGTCATGCTTGGTGACGCGCTCGATCTCGTCGATGGCGTCGACGTCGAACTTCGCCGCTCCGCCTTTCTCCCAGATGGTCTTGGCGGCCTCCTTCGGGATGACGCCGAGCTCGGCCAATGCGTCGCAGGCGTAGGCCTCGATCTCGAACCAGATACGGAACCGGGTTTCGGGTGACCAGATGGCCACCATTTCCGGCCGGGAGTAGCGAGGGATCATCAGTCGGTCCTGACTTGTGAGAGCATTTGCCCGCGTCCTAACAGAGGCAGGCAAAATGCTCAACGTTGCTGGCGCGCAAACCAGACACTGGCGACAGCGAGTGCAACGAAACCGAGCGGAAAATACAGCCGGATGCCGAGGACGACGAACTGGTAAAGCGCCGTCAACATCGTGAACACGAACTGGAAAACCCAGGTGATGGTGAGCGCGGGTGCATGCCATTGGACATAGTAGGAGCGGTATTGCAGCCCAAAGAGGCCGCCGGTGAAGGTAATTGTCGCGGCGAGAAGGCAGACGAAGGCGGCGGCGAGGGCGATTTCCCAGTGGCGTCCGAGCGAGACGAGCCGCGCCAGAAACAGCCCAACCGGGAAGGCCAGCGCGCCGCCGGCAGCATAAAGCAGCGAGACGAAGCGGACCTTTGCCGGGGTCTCCCAATCGTACTGCAGCAGATTGAGCAGCGCGCTGGCGCCCATCGCTGCCGCCCACAGCAAGGCACCGGCAAATGCGGTGCGCAGCGACGGCAGAGCACGGCGGAGACGGCGCAGAGCGCGATAGCGCATGGCGGGGAACGTCACAGGCGACCGGTTACCGCGATCCAGCGATAGTCCGGCCCTTCGAAGCCGTATTGGCGCACCGCGATCAGCACGGCATAAGCGCTGAGGCTATCCAGCGAAAATGTCTGAACCGCGCCGATCTGGTAGCCATTCGGACAGCCTCTGCTTTGCGGGATCGATTTGTCCTCGTGAATGATCCTCGTCTGGCCGCCATCCTTCGCCTCGATGCGCAGCAGGCGAAAGCCATTGATCTCGCCCTGGCTCTGGCAGCGTTCGGTGTCATTCATGCCGATCTGGTCGAGCCGGAACTCGAGCGGATCGTCGACCGGCGAGAAGATCGGGCGCGGATTGACCACCATGCGGAAGGGATCGGCAGAAAGCTCGGTCACCGGGTTGAAGCCGGCGGTGATGCCGCGATTTGCCGTGAGTTCCGCCTGACTGACGATCGCTTCGCCCCTTTGCCGGGCCTGCAGCCGCGCTGCGGCCACCGTGGCATTCTCGTCGTCGAGCCGGACACGTATCGGCGAGCCCTTCAGGAAACTGTCGTCGGCCGTGTCGATATAATAGCGTGTCGCATAGGGAAATCCCGATCCGTCCTGGACGCCGTATTCCTCGAAGGCAAAGACCCCGCCATCACTGCTGAAGCCGAGGATCTCAAGCTCGGCGACATCGCCTGCGAAGGCGGCGGCCAAAGTTGCAAGCGGGGCAAGCAGGCAGACTGCAAACAGGGCAAGATTTCGCATGGGGCTTTCCATTCCGACGGTCGACGCCCTCAAATTCCTATTACGATGCCGTCAAAAGATCGTGCTGACTGAAACACAAAGTCGATGCATCCAATCCGGCCGTCGTTTGTTATTGTCGGCAACTTCACCGCATCGTGCCTTCCGAAAATCAGGATCGATTTTCGGAAGGCGCGATGCATTGATTCAAAAATGTTTAGAGCGTCCTTTGCGCGTTCAAAGGGACGCGCGGCGCTCTAAGGGAGACCCCCAATGATTGATGCAGCCAAGATTCGCGAACGTATGGAAGTGATCGGCGCCGACGGCGTCCATGTCGGTACCGTCGACAAGGTTGACGGAGATCGCATAAAGCTGACCAAGCGCGACAGCGGCGAGGGCGCTCACAGGGGCCATCACCACTTCATTCCTCTCAGCCTTGTCGCCGAGGTCGAGGGCCAGAAGGTGCGGCTGTCGGCAAACTCGGATGTTGCGGTCACGTTCGAGGAAGAAAAATCCGAACCCACCTGATCATAATCCAGTCTGACTACGGCTCACCCGAATGAGCGTTGCGCGTTCAGCGCGACGACCAGACCGGGAACAGATCGCCCTCGGCCGGCGTCGCGGCAAAGACGCCGCGGCTGATGGCGCGTGCCATCGTGGCGCCGGCCGCGGCGTAGAGATCGACGGCATCGTTGGGTGTGAGCTCAATGCCGCTCTTGCCCGTTGCCAGCGCGAAGACCAGATCGCCGTCTGCGGGCGTGTGTGTCGGCCAAATGGCACGGACAAAGCCGTCATGCGCCGATATCGCCAGACGTTTGGCGGCGGCCTTCGTGAGTACCGCATCGGTGGCGATCACGGCGATGGTCGTGTTGGCGCCGGTTTCCGCCTGTTCTGCCGCATGCTTGTCACGGAACTTCAGCAGGACCTTTCTGGCATCGTCAGGCATCGGGTGGGGATAGCCTAACCCGCCGAACTCGTCGCCGATCTCGAACGGCGCCGCCCAGAAATGGCGGGTCCCTGCGACCGTCACCGAGCCGGTCGGGTTGACGGCGGCGAGCGCGCCGATGGTGACGCCGCTGTCCAGCACTGTCGAGGCCGAGCCGAGCCCGCCCTTCAGGCCGGAACTCAAAGCCCCGCTACCTGCGCCGGCAGTGCCGAGCGCAAAGTCTATCGCAGCGGCTTGCGCGGCTTCGTAGCCAAGGTCACGGTAAGGCGGATACCGGCCCCAATCCTTGTCGCCGCCATTGCGCAGGTCGAACAGGATCGCCGCCGGCACGATCGGCACGCGAAAGCCGCCGACCTCGACGCCGATGCCCCTTTCACGCAGTGCCGCCTGCACCCCCGACGCGGCGTCGAGGCCAAAAGCAGACCCGCCCGAAAGCACCAGGGCATGGATGGCGTGGATCGAATTGTGCGGCTCGAGCAGGTCGGTTTCGCGGGTGCCCGGCGCACCGCCCAGGATTTGCACGCCGGCCACGGCCGGTTCGTCGCAGATGACGGTGGTCACACCGGATTTCAGCTTGGCATTCGCCGCATTGCCGACACGCAGGCCGGCGACGTCGGTGATGAGATTGCGCGGACCCGTATGGAACATCCCTGTGCTGGACATCATTGGCTCTCCGCCGGCACGAAACGGCCGCCGTCGAAACGGAAGGCTCGATAAGAATTTTGCGTCAGGTCACCTTTTTCGTCAAAGCGGATCGGTCCGATCGCCGTGGTGAAGTCATGCGCGGTCAGCACGTTGGCCAGCCTCTCGCCGGAGCTTTGCGTCAATGCTGAAGCCGACTTGGCGATCTCGACCGCGGCATAGGCGGGCAGCGTGTAACCTTCCGGCACGATGTTTTGTCCGGCAAAGCTCTGCAGCACCTTGGGGTCGGCGACATCGGCCCATTCGGGCGGCGCGATCATCAGCGTGCCGACGGCATAAGGCATGTCGCCGAGCGGCGCGCGCAACGCTTCGCCGCCGGCAAACACCATGCCGGTATTTAGCTGGCCAGCATCCCGGCCCATAATGGCGACATCATCGCCGTCGCCGCCGGCAAAGACATGCGTTGCGCCGGCTTTCCTAAGTCGGCCGATCAGGCCAATCTGGTTATCGAGCTGCGGCCGGAACGTGTCGACGAAAACCGGCTTCAGCGCCGCTTGCTCGGCGGCTGCCCGAAACGTCTCGGCCATTTCGCGGCCATAGATCGTGCCGTCGTCGACTATGGCGAACAGCTCGGTCTGCCATAGGCGGGTGAGGATGGCAGCGACGGCATTGCGCTCGTCGTCGCCGCGCGGCCCGAGACGATAGATCGGCCATCCGGTCTTGGCGCGCCGGTCGGTCAGGCTTTCCGTGCGAACGCCGACTGTGATCACCGGTATGCCGGCATCCTTGAGGATCGGCAGAGCCGCCTCGATTGCGTCGGTGCACAAAAACCCGACGACGACGTTGACCTTGGCCGCGGTGAATTCCCGCGCGGCGGCGGCGCCACCGTCGGCCGTGCAGGCGTCATCGATCGTCCTGATCTCGGTACCGTCAGCTTCAGCCGCCATTGTCGCGCCGGCCTCGATCTGTTTGCCGAGGATCGCCGACGGCCCCGACAAAGGAGCCGCGACGCCGACCAGCAGCGTCTCGGCGCTCGCACCACCGGCGACCGAGAGCCAGGCCAGCACCGCTATTGTGGTTGTCGAACGTCGCATGCGAGCGAAGAATTCCTCCACGCCGGTCGCGTGGTTGCCGGCGCCAATGCCGTCAAGACCTAAAGGCTGGCCAGCTTTGGCGCAACACGCGAATTCGGGATATGGGTCAAGCACTTCGCTTGTGGCCTGCAATATCCCCCCATATATAACGGTTGGTTCTGACTAGTGGAAAATCATCGGTGCTGAAGAAGAATGACATCGGGCCGCAGGCCTACCGCGACGCGATGGCCCATTTTGCTGGCCATGTGCATGTAGTCACCACCGATGGCCCTGCCGGCAGGCGCGGCGCGACGGTGATCGCGGCCTGCTCGGTGTCGGACACGCCGCCAACCATCCTGGTTTGCCTCAATCGTGAAAATCCCAAGAACGAGCCGTTCGTGGAAAACGGCAAATTTGCCCTGAACACGCTGGCTTCGGATCAGGAGCCGCTGTCGATCGGCTTTTCCGGCATTACCGGCCTGCCGGTCGAGGAGCGTTTCGCGTTGGCCGAATGGGATGTGATCTCGACCGGTGCGCCGACGCTGAAGGGCGCGCTCGCCGTCTTCGACTGCGAACTGATCGACTCCAAGGATCTGGCCACCCACCGTGTGCTTTTTGGCCAAGTTACAGGTTTGCGCATCGGCGATAATTTGCGGCCGCTGATCTATCACAACCGCGGCTACCACGCTTTGTAGAGGCTTTCAGATGGCCGCGCCCGCGAAAACAGAATGACCGAGTTGAAAACCGCGTCCGACGCCGCGGACGGTCGACGAGACGCTCGATCTGTTAACCCGTGCGGATTATGTGCGGACCGGTCGCTGGCAACCGTGCTGTTTTTATGCGTTCGGTCGACGCGCGCCCGTGGATCGAGGCTGGCGTGAAGCGCGTCGCATAACCACATGTCTGCCAGGGAGAAAATCATGGAACGCAGTATCTATCTCGATGAGGCCCGCGACCCGCTGATCATCGCGGAGGGCTGGATGAAGGACGGCAAGGATGTCGCCATTGCCACTGTGGTCGAGACCTGGGGCTCGGCGCCGCGCCCGGTCGGCAGCCACCTGGTCATCGACGCCGAAGGCAATTTCCACGGCTCAGTCTCTGGCGGCTGCGTCGAAGGCGCGGTGGTCACCGAGGCGGTCGATGTTATCGATAGCGGCAAGGCCAAAATGCTCGAATTCGGCGTCGCAGACGAGACCGCCTGGCAAGTCGGCCTGTCATGCGGCGGCCGCATCAAGGTCTATGTAGAAAGATTGGGTTGATCTCGAATGGATCCCTATGCGCTGAAGACACTCAACGCCGAACGCCGCGCCCGCCGCGCGGCAATCCTGGTCACCGATCTCGACGACGGCCGCGACCGTGTCGTGCGCGAGGGCGACCGGGTAGCCGGCGAACTCGGGGCGGCCATCGCCAAGGCATTTCGCACGGGCAATTCCGGTTCGGTCGAAGCTGAGGGACGGACCTTCTTCCTCAACGCACATCTGCCGCAGCCGCGCCTCGTGGTGATCGGCGCCGTCCACATCAGCCAGGCGCTGGCACCGATGGCCAGGATCGCCGGCTATCCTGTCGAGATCATCGATCCGCGCACGGCCTTTGCCACGCCCGATCGTTTTCCCGATATCGCGCTGCATGCCGAATGGCCAGAGGATGTGCTGACGCGTCAGCCGCTCGATAGCTATACGGCGCTGGCTGCTCTCACCCACGATCCGAAGATCGACGATTCCGCGCTGAAGGCGGCGCTCGACGCCGGCTGCTTTTATGTCGGCGCGCTCGGCAGCCGCAAGACCCACGCCAAACGTGTGGAACGCCTGCTGGCTTCGGGAGCGACCGCCGACCAGATCGCCCGCATTCATGCCCCGATCGGCCTCGACATCGGCGCCGCCAGCCCCGCCGAGATCGCCGTCGCGGTGTTGGCGCAAGCGATCCACGCCTTTCGCTCCCGCGGCCTCGAATCCAAAGGCGCGGTCGCGTGAAATTTGGTCCCGTTGCGATCGATGCGGCCGAAGGGGCAGTGCTGGCGCACGCCACCACAGCCGGAGAGCGCCGCTTCCGCAAGGCGCACAGGCTAAGCGCCGGGGATGTGTCCCTGTTGAAGGCCGCTGGCATTTCCGAGGTCGTAGCGGCGGTGTTGGCGCCCGATGATCTCAGCGAGGACGTCGCTGCCGAAAAGATCGCCGCATCCATGATCCATCGCAACATCGAGGCGAAGCCCGCCGCGACCGGCAGGGTCAACCTCCACGCGCAGGCTGCCGGCATGTTCACCGTCGACGCGGCGATGATCAACGCCATCAACGCCGTCGATCCGACGATCACCATCGCCACGCTCGCGCAGCATGCGCCGGTCGAAAAAGGTCAGATGGTAGCAACGGTGAAGATCATCCCATTTGCGGTCGCCTCCGCTTTGGTCGATGCCGTGGCAAGGATCTGCGCCGGCGGCGAGATATTTGCGGTCAACGCCTATCAGCCGGTGCGCGTCGGCGTCATCCAGACGGTGCTGCCCGGCATCAAACCCAGCGTGCTCGACAAGACGCTGCGCGTCACCGAAGCGCGCCTGGCGCGTTCGGGCGGCAGGCTGACGGCGGAGCGTCGAACCCTGCATGAAATTATCCCCGTCGCCGAGGCTGCGGCCTCGCTGATCCGCGACAACGATATGGTGGTTATCTTCGGCGCCTCGGCGATGGCCGATTTCGGCGACGTCGTTCCCGCTGCCATCGAAAAGGCAGGCGGCACTGTCATCCGCGCCGGCATGCCGGTCGATCCCGGCAATCTGCTGGTGCTAGGCACTCTAGGCGGCAAGCGCATCATCGGTGCGCCGGGCTGCGCCCGCAGTCCCAAGGAGAACGGCTTCGACTGGGTGCTTGACCGGCTGATCGCCGGTCTCGACGTGACCGCCAGGGATATTGCCGGCATGGGTGTCGGCGGGCTGTTGATGGAAATTCCGACGCGGCCGCAGCCGCGCGAGCCATTGCCGGCCAAAGCCGAACCAAAGGTCGAGATCGTGCTTCTGGCCGCCGGCCGCTCCAGCCGCATGGGCGGGCCGAACAAGCTCTTGGCGCTCTTCGATGGCAAGCCGCTGGTCCGTCGCACTGCCGAACGCGCGGTCGGTTCGAAAGCCGGGGCCACTATCGTCGTCACTGGCCACCAGCGCGAGCGCGTGCGCGATGCACTGTCTGGCCTCGATGTGACCTTCGCCGACAATCCGGATTTCGGCGAGGGTCTGTCTTCGTCGCTGAAGGCCGGCATCGCCAAGATTTCCGGCGACGCCGCCGGCGCCATGATTGTCCTCGGCGATATGCCCGGCGTCGCCTCGGCCGACCTCGACAGGCTGATTGAGGCGTTCCGCAGGTCCGAAGGCCGATCGGTGGTGCGGGCCTCGCATGACGGGCGGCGCGGCAATCCGGTGCTGCTGCCGCGTTCGCTGTTTGCCGCGATCGCTCACCTCGAAGGCGATACCGGCGCCCGCCATCTGGTCGAGGCCGAAGGGCTAGACGTCATCGATGTCGAGATCGGCGAAGGGGCAGCCGTCGACGTCGACACGCGCGAGGCGCTGGAAGGCGCCGGCGGCGTGCTGCAGGATTGACAAACCGAAGCCGAAAAACGCATGGCTGAGGGATGGCCTTTCGTTCCTGCTTCCGGTTCCGCTTGCCTCCCTTCGGCCTCCCGGCCCTGCTGATGGCGATTCTTTTGTCGCTCTCTTGTGCCGCCTACGCCAACGCTCTCGAACTCAAACCCTTCAAGGACGATCTGTTCGCCTACCCGGGCACGCTCTCGTCCGAGAGCAACGGCGCCTATACGGTTGTCGATTATCGTGAGCTGCGCGACATCAACGCTCGTGACGAAGTGCCTGAGCGTCGTGTACACGCGCAATACTCCGACACCGGCGTGCGTAAGGTGCAGCACGATCTCTTGCTGCCGACCGATGCAGGCGATGTCCGCCATATTGCCGTCGGCAAGACCGGGGGCGCCAGCATCATCGTGCTTTATCTGCACGGGCAGGGCGGCAGCCGCAAGCAGGGCATTGACGACTTCACCTTCGGCGGCAATTTCAACCGCATCAAGAACCTGATGGCCGGCAATGGCGGCCTCTATCTGTCGCCGGATTTTTCCGATTTCGGCGACACCGGTGCGACCCAGATCGCCGCGCTGATCAACCACTATGCCGAACAATCGCCGAGCGCAAAAATCTTCGTCGCCTGCGGCTCGATGGGCGGCTCAATATGCTGGAAGCTGGCCGCCCGCCATGACACCGGCGGGCGCATCGACGGGCTGCTGCTGCTCGGCTCGCTATGGGACGAGAGTTTCTTCTCAAGCCCCGCCTTCAAGCGTCGTGTGCCGGTCTTCTTCGGCCAGGGCAGCAAGGACCCGGTGTTTCCAATCGAGAAACAGGAAGCCTTCTTCCGATCGATTCTGGCCAAATCGAAAGCCTATCCGACCCGCTTCGTCCGCTTCGAGACCGGCACGCATGGCACCCCTATCCGCATGACCGACTGGCGCGGCACGCTCAATTGGATGTTGTCGAAGGCTCCCTAAGGCGCGGTATTGTAGTCGACGACCGTCTGCGGATTTTCCTCGCCGTCATAAGACGCGTCGACATCGTACTGGACCAGGGAAAAATCGCCGTTGCGAAACAGATAGGTCCCTGATGAAGAGGCATCGCCGATGCCACGCCATTTGTTGAAGCTGGTGATCGTCTTGGTCTCTTCGTCGTAATCGGAATTAGTTGCCCAGCCGGAGGTCTGGAAGCCAACTATGGTCATGCCCAGCAATTTGCCGTCGCTGTCATTGTTCTCGTAGCGGATGTCCATCTCAGGTTCGGCGAACTGCAATTGTCTCACGCCAAGCACGTCGTCGCTCATGTAATAGATCGAGTTTTCGTTGTAGGCCGCGGCCGAGCAGGCGAAATGGAAAAGCCGCGTTTCGCTTTCGGGATCACTGGCAGACGCATCCTTGCCCTTATAGTGGATCGAGAAAATGTCCGGCTCCTGCGCCAAAAGATCCTTGTCACACTGGTCGCCATAAGTCGCGGCAAACGCCTTTTTGGCTTGCTCAAGCGCTGCGTCCTTCTTCGGCGGCGGCGGTCCTTCGCCGCAGCTTGCCGGCACCGCATCCTCGAAATCGGCCTTTGAGGGTTTCAGCGCACCCTTATCGATGAAGATCGAGCGAAATGGCGGTTCCTGGATCGAGGCGTTGATCTGGCGCAGCGTATAGCAGCCGGCAAAGACATTTTCGCTGCCGTCCTTGGCCGTCGCCCGGATGGCGACCGGAACGCTATAGTAGATGCTGCCGGCAGCCCCGTCTTCGGATACGCCACCGGTTTTGACTTCGACCGTGTCCGTGCTGTCATAGCCTTTGACGAAGGAATTGAAATCCTTGGCCGGCTTGGTGTCGCCGAAATAATCCCAGGCGCGCGCGAATTCGTGCCGGCTGATGGCACTATAAAGTGACCGGATGACCGCTTCGGCATTCGACCTGTCATCGATATAAGGCGCGTCTGCGGCGAGCGCCGATTGGCCGGCAATGGCAAGAGACACAAAAGCGGTCGCTGCAAAAAGGGCGCGTCTCATCGGGAACCTCCACTCGATGAAAAATCCTATCATATCGATTGCGGCGACGTGGTGACGCTTGAACAATCGCCTGCGAAGGCGCTACCTCTCGCCCTCGGCAGTCGGGCCGCGTGGAGATTTCTTGTGACCATATCAATGTATGAAGCATCCGTGCCGGTATTTTCGGCGAGGCTGAAGGCACTAGCCAATGTGCTGAACATTGCCGAGCAAAATGCGGCTGATCGCAAGATTGATCCGCAGGTGTATCTGACGGCGAGGCTGGCGCCGGACATGTTTGCCCTGACCAGGCAGGTACAGATTGCCACCGATCACGCCAAAGGCGCCCCGTCACGGCTTGCGGGACGCGAGGTGCCAAAATACGAGGACAATGAGGCGAACTTCGCTGATCTGCAGGCCCGCCTTACCAAGACGCTCGATTATCTCGCGACATTTTCGGCGGCCGAATTCGATGGTTCAGATGACAGGATAGTCGAACTGCGGCTTGCGGGACGCGAGGTTTCGATGCCGGGGATGCAGTATCTACTGCATGCCGCCATGCCCAATTTCTATTTCCACCTGACCACCGCCTACGACATCCTGCGCCACAACGGCGTGCCATTGGGCAAGTCGATCTTCCTCGGATCGCGTTGAGATCCGCTCGGGAGATATCCGCCACGGCGGATATCTCACAGTTGTTTAGCGCAGGGACATTTCCCGGGCGATGCGCGGGAAATCGGCCGGCTTGACGCCGATATCGGCGCGATCGGCATTGCTCATCGAATGGAGCAGCGCCAGCGCCGCTCGATAGCGCAGCTGTTCCCGCGGACGCGGACGAGCGAACATTTCAGTGAAGAATCCCATGATTCAAGCCCCTTATTGAACCTCCAAGGCGGTCAATATAAGCAGATCATGACGATTGTGCAGTGCAGCATTCGCATGGCAGCCATGCTGCCCTGATCTTTTTTGACATAATTCGGCTGGTCCGGCGAAACTTCTGCGGCGCTTTGACCGTAGGCGTCTATGCCGGCACTTGGCCGGTTTTTTCCTCGCCATTCCTGGCGAACTTCCGGACTGCATGAAAATGCAGTCCGGCTTTTTATTAGCCGCAGGGATAAACCCTGTCCGCCGGCGTCCCGGGAAAGTCGTCTGACCTTCCATCCGTGGGCTTGGAAGCGGGCGACGCTTTCCTGTATGCTATTGCTTCCTCCTCGCGCAGCCGCGCAAAATTCCCGCCGGAGAAACTCCATGCACAAACGCCGTCTCGGCCAGACCGATCTTTTCGTGTCGCAAATCTGCCTCGGATCGATGACCTGGGGCCAGCAGAACACCGAGGCGGACGGTCACGCCCAGATGGATCTGGCGTTTGCTCGCGGCGTCAATTTCATCGACACCGCCGAACTCTATCCGATCCCGCCCAAGGCGGAGACACAAGGCCGTACCGAGACATTCATCGGCAATTGGATGAAGGAGAAGCGCAATCGCGACCAGGTGATCATCGCCTCGAAGGTAGTTGGTCGCACCGCCAACACTTGGTTTCGGGGCGACCGCCCGTCTAAGCTGGTGCGCGCCGATATCTTCGACGCTATCGATAAGTCACTCGCCAGGCTCAACACCGATTACATCGACCTCTATCAGATCCATTGGCCGGAACGCGACGTGCCGTGGGGCGCCAATCCGAACCGCATCGGCGCCGTGCCGCGACGCTCCGATGCCGCCGGCGTGCCGGAGGGCGAGACGCCGATCGCCGAGACGCTTGCCGTGTTCGATGAACTGGTGAAGGCCGGCAAGATCCGCCATTTCGGCCTGTCGAACGAGAATTCCTGGGGCGTCATGCGTTTCATTGGCGAAGCCGACAAGGGCCTCGGTCCGCGCGTCGCCTCCGTGCAGAACGCCTATAATTTCGTCAACCGCACCTTCGAGGTGAACCTAGCCGAAGTCTGCGAGCGCGAGCAGGTGTCGCTGCTTGCCTATTCGCCGCTGGCGCAAGGCTATTTGACCGGCAAATACGATCATGGCGCGCGGCCGCAGGGCTCGCGCTCGCAGTTGTTCAACCGCGGCCAGCGCTACGAGACTCCGAATGCTGCCGACGTGCAGCTCGAATACAACCGGTTGGCGCGCACCTTCGGCATGGAGCCGGCGCTGTTTGCCAATGCCTATGTCTCGAACCGGCCCTTGGTCACCTCGAACATCATCGGCGCCACCACCATTTCGCAACTCGAAATGGCGCTCTCTTCCGCCGACGTGGTCTGGACCGAGGACATGCAGAAAGCCGTTGATGCGATCCACCAGCGCGTCGGCAATCCGTGCCCTTGATGCGTCGGGACGTGGTTGTCCGATCGTCATAAGGAGAGGGGAACAGCCGTGGACTTCCGGATCGACGCGGTGCGCGCGAAATTTCCGGCTTTGTCGCTGACCGACAAGGGCCGCCGGCGCATCTATCTCGACAATCCTGCCGGCACGCAGGTCCCGCAGGCGGTGGGGGACGCAGTATCGCGTTGCTTGCTGACCACGAATGCCAACCTCGGCGGCTTCTTCGACACCACCGTTGCAGCACAAGGCATCGGGGACGAGGCCCATCTGGCGATGGCGGATTTTCTCGGCGCTGCGAGCCCGCAGGAAATTATCATCGGTGCCAACATGACGACATTGACCTACCACATGTCGCGAACGCTCGGCCGCACGATGAAGCCCGGGGACGAGATCATCCTCACCCGCATGGACCATGAGGGCAACGTCTCGCCCTGGCTGCAACTGGCAGAAGACCTTGGCCTTGTCGTGCGCTGGCTGCCCTTCGACCAGCAGAGCTGGCAGATCGAAGAGGCGGCGCTCGCCGCGCTGCTTTCCGAGAGGACGCGGCTCGTCGCGCTCAACTACGCCAGCAATCTCACCGGGTCGATCAACCGGGTGAAGGCGTTGACCGGCATCGCCAGGCGGGCTGGTGCGTTGGTCTACGTCGATGCCGTCCAGTTCGCGCCGCATGGCCTGATCGACGTCCAAAACCTCGGCTGCGATTTCCTGATCTGCTCGGCTTACAAGTTCTTCGGCCCGCACATGGGGATTTTGTGGGGCAGGCTGGACGTTATCGATGCGCTTAAGCCGTATAAATGCCGTTGCTCGTCCAATGCCTTGCCGGAGCGCTTCGAGCTCGGCACGCCGCAGATTGAATTGATGGCCGGCCTGTCGGCAGCTGTCGATTATTTTGCCGAGTTGGGCGCGGCAGCCGGCGCGCAAGGATCGCGTCGGCTGAAAATCGCCAAGGCCTTCGAAGTTTCAATCGCTTACGAGAACCCGCTGACGCGACAACTGATCGATGGCTTGTCGGATATTGCCGGCCTGACCATCCACGGCATCACCGATCCGAAGCGGATCAATGAGCGCGTGCCGACGGTGTCGTTCACCGTCGAGGGCATCGTGCCGGAGACGATCGTGCGGCAGATGAATGCGGAAAACATCTTCCTGTGGTCCGGCCACAACTACGCCTGGGAGATCGTCCACCAGCTCGGCATTCCGGCCGAGCAGGGCGTGGTGCGCATCGGCATCGCTCATTACAACACTGCAGCCGAGATCGACGAGACGCTGGAGAGCGTGCACCGCGTTGTCGCCATGCTGCGGCAGGAACGATCCTGAGCGGCCCTCGCGGGCGGATCATCGCTTGTGGGTGCCGCCAAAACCGGTGAGGAAGGCGGTGAGATTGTCGCCGAGCTCGTCGCAGAGATAGCCGCCTTCCTGGACGATGACCGTTGGCAGGCCGAGCCCGGCGATCACCTCGCCAATGCGCGAAAAACCAGGCGTGCTCACCGACAGCCCGCCGAACGGATCACCTTCGAAGGCGTCTAGCCCCAGCGCCACCACAAGCGCATCGGGCGAGAAGGCCTTGATGCGCTGGAACGATGCCTCCAGCGCTTCGAGGAACGTTGTATCGCCGGATTTGCGCGGCAGCGGCAGGTTGAGATTGTAGCCGAGGCCGCGCCCTTCGCCGCGCTCGTCGCCATGGCCCCAGAAAAACGGGTAGAAGCGCACCGGGTCCGCATGCAGCGACACGGTGAGCACGTCCGGCCGGGCATAGAAGATGCCTTGCGTGCCGTTGCCGTGGTGGAGGTCGACATCGAGGATCGCCACCCGCGCCGCCTGTTTGCGCAGAACCTGTGCAGCGACGGCCGAATTGTTGACGAAGCAGAAGCCGCCGGCGACATCGGCAAAGGCGTGATGGCCGGGCGGCCGGCACAGCGCATAGGCGGCCGGCGCTCCAGACATCACCGCCTCGGCGGTTTCAACCGCGCTCCAGGCGCTCCAAAGCGCGCTCTGCCACGTCTCGCCGGAGATCGGGCAGGCGGTGTCGGCCATGTGATAGCCGGCCTGGCCGACCGCCGAGGCCGGATAGGAGCCGTTCCGCGCGATCGGATGGATATTGGGGATGACCTCGGCCGAGGCGCCCTCGATGCGCTGCCAGCGCGCGAAGATGTGCTGGAGAAAATCGAGATATTCCGGCGTATGCACCGCCGCAATCGGGCTGAGTCCGTGATCCCGCGGCCGTTCGATCGTGCAGCCGGCAGCCTTTGCGCCGGCCAACAATCGCTCGACCCGTTCCGGCCTTTCCGGATTGGGCTGCGGCGCGCCGCTCGAGAGGAACGCCTTCGGGTCATGGCGCTTCTGTTCTTCGGCATAGAAGGCTTTCATGTTGGCTCCTCCGGTGCATCGGCAAAGGCGAAAAAGGCGTCGCCGACGATCTTCTGCACCTGCTCGTAGCTGGACCAGGCAATGCCCAATCGTTCGTAAAAAGCCTTGGCGGTCTCGTTGTCGGTATCGACGGACAGCCTGAGATAGGCGCCGCCGCTCTTCCGGCATTGCGCCGCGACTCGGCGCAGCAGGCGTTCACCGATCCTGCGGCCACGAAAACGGTCCTCGACATAGAGGTCCTGCACATAGACGCCGGGCCGTCCCATCCATGTCGAGAAGATCGGGAAATACAGGCAAAGCCCGGCAAATTCGCCACCGATTTCGGCAATCAGGGTCGAGAAGGCAGGCTTTTCGCCAAAGCCATAGGTGCGGAGATCCTGAGCTGTCGAGGTGATCTCCTGATGTGCGCCGACATGCGCGCCGAGCCGCAGGAGCGCGGCGTGGATGGTTTCGACGTCCTCGACGGTCCCGGGCCGGATGACAATGTCTCTTGACGGTGGGTTGGTCACGGTCGCATCTCAGAACGCCACGCGGTCGCCGCCCTTGAGCGCCAGCATCTGCCGCGCCTCGGCCGGCGTCGCGACGTCCAGCGACAATCCGTCGAGCACGCCGCGGATGCGGCGCACCTGGTCGGCATTGGACTTGGCGAGCTGGCGCCCTTCGTAGAGGCTATCCTCCAGCCCGACGCGGACATTGCCGCCCATCGCCGCCGCAATCGAGATCATCGGCATCTGGTGGCGTCCGGCGGCCAGCACCGAAAACCGGTAGCTGTCGCCGAACAGTTTGTCGGCGATGCGCTTCATATGGATCAGGTTTTCTGGATCGGCGCCGATGCCGCCAAGAATGCCCAAAACAAACTGGATGAATAAAGGTCCGGACACCAGTCCACGATCGCGAAAATGCGCCAGCGAATAGAGATGGCCGACATCGTAGCACTCGAATTCGAAGCGCGTGCCGCAACCACGCCCGAGCTTCTCGAGCACCGTCTCCATGTCGGCAAAGGTGTTCTTGAAGATCGTGTCACGGGTAGCCTCGAGCAGCTTCGGCTCCCATTCGTGCTGCCATTCTCGCGGCCGCTCGAGCATCGGGAACAGCGCGAAATTCATCGAACCCATATTGAGCGAACACATTTCCGGCTCGGCCCTGAGCGGCGCGGCCAGCCGCTGGTCGAGCGTCATCAGCGACGATCCGCCGGTGGTGATGTTGATCACCGCATCGGTCGCCTGCTTGATGCGCGGCAGGAACTGCATGAACACCTCGGGGTCGGCGGTCGGCCGCCCATCCTTGGGGTCGCGGGCATGAAGATGCAGGATCGAAGCGCCGGCCTCGGCGGCGGCGATCGCGTCTGCGGCGATCTGGTCCGGCGTCACTGGCAGATGCGGCGACATCGACGGGGTGTGTACCGACCCAGTAACGGCGCAAGTGATGATGACTTTGCGCGGTGCCATGGTCGCCTCAACCTTCGACCGGCAGGTCGAGCTCGCTGGCCAGCACCTCGAGCGAGTCGCCGATGATGGATACGATCTCGCCGATCTGCGCGGCGGTGACGATCATCGGCGGCGCGACCATGAAATTGTCGCCGTCGACACCGCCCTTGACCTTGCGTCCGTAGATGATCAGGCCGCGCTCGTAGGCGAGGTCGAGCAGCCGCTGGGTGGCCTTCTTTGCCGGCTCGATCGGCCTCAGAGTGTCGGGATCCGCAAGCATCTCGGCACCGGTGAGCAGGCCCTTGCCGCGGACGTCGGCGATGAACGGAAACCGCTTCGCCAATCCCTTCAGCTCGTCCATCAATAGCTCGCCCATGACAGCCGCGTTGGCGATCAGGCCGAGACGGTCCATCTCGCCGAGCACGGCGAGCCCGGCGGCGCAGGCGAGCGGATTGCCGGCATAGGTATGGCCGTGCTGGAAGCCGCCCGACGCGAGCAATGGCTGCACCAGCCGCATCGGTGCCGCCAGCGCGCCGAGCGGCGCGTAGCCAGAGCCCAGCCCCTTCGACAGCGCGACGATGTCGGGCTTGCAGTTCCAGTGGTCGCCGCCGAGGAATTTTCCGGTGCGGCCGGCACCGCTCATCACTTCGTCATGGATGAGCAGGATGCCGTAGCGATCGCAGATCTCGCGGATGCGCGGATAGTAGCTGTCCGGCGCCACCAGTGCTGCCGTGGCAGCGCCGCCGACTGGCTCCATGATGAAGGCGAGCACGCTCTGCGGTCCCTCGGCGAGAATCTTTTCCTCCAGCATGTCGGCGTAGCGGATGCCGCGCTGTTCCATCGAAAGATTGTCGCGGTCGCGCCAGGCGATGGGCGCCGGCACGGTCGGCATCATCTGCATCATCGGCACAAATGTTTCGGACAGCGCATCGTCGCCGGTAACGGCGAGCGCGCCGAGCGTGCCGCCATGATAGGAGGGAAAGCGCGAGATCACCTTCCGACGGCTGGGCTGGCCGGTGGCGACCGCCCATTGCCGCGCCAGCTTGATGCAGGATTCGGTCGCTTCCGAGCCGCCGGAGACAAAGAAGATGCGGTCCATGCCCTCGGGGAGTTTGGCCGCCAGCTGCCGCGCGAGCTCCTCTGCCGGTTCGTTCTCGAAATGCAGACGGTAAGCGAAGGTGGCGCGGTCCATCTGCCTTTTCATCGCGTCGAGCACGTTGCGATTGGAGTGGCCGATATTGGCGACCATCGGGCCGCTCGATCCGTCGATGAAGCGGCGGCCATCCTGCGTCCACATGTAGATGCCTTCGGCGCGGTCGATCAGCGGCCGGCGCACGCTGGATAGATAAAACAGATGCGAGGCTTCGCGAGTTTCCGGGGCAGGAGACTTCAACATGTCATGGCTTTCCAAGATAGCGGTCGAGGACATTTCTGGTGACGCGCTCGACAATCGCATCCTGCCTTAGCAGGCCGGCAACCCATTCGCAGCTTCCGGCGTGAAACACCTCGCCTTTGCCGCGCGGGAAATTGACGATCATGCCGTTGCCGCGTTTGATCTTGTCGAGGTTGGCATCGCTTGCCTCGCCGAACAGCGTCTCGGCGGTGAAGCGTCCGTCCTCGTCGCCGAGAAACTGGTCCTCGAACGCAATGTCGGCGCTTTCCTCGACCTGGCTCGCCATGCCGACGGCCAGCACTTGCAGCCCGTCCGGTGCACCGCTGTCGGGCTTGGGGCAGGGCAGGCCGCCGCGGATCTCGAAATCGAGCCCGTCGACCTCGTAGCCATAGACATGGCTGTCGGCGCCGAGCAGATCGCCATAGTAGATGCCGGTGCCGGCAAACGCCCAATGCTCCGGCCGGTAGACCGGAAAGCCGCGTACGCCGCGCGGCGCGCAGCCGCCCCAGCCGGCATAGACGCCTCTTGTTGCGTTGAGACCGAAGGTCGCTGCACCCGGCCGGCCGATTTCCGGCGCTTCCCAGGAATTGGTGGCGCGCCTTATATCACCGCCGCGATAGGCCGGGTCCTCGGCGCGAGCGCGATATTTGTAGCAGACCTGCCGGCGGCCTTCGTCCTCCAGCCTGGTCTGCCACATGAAATTGCCGGCAAAGCGCGCCGCATGACCGCCGCGCTCGACATAGGTGTCGACCGCATCGCGCATTTCCCAGGTCCAATATTCGTCGTGGCCGACCAGGACGACGCAGTCATAGCCGTCGAGAATGTCGGGCGAAAAATGCAGATCGTGCTGGCTGGCGAGATCGACGGCGTAGCCGGCACGCTCGGCGAAGCGGAAGAAATGGCTGTCGTAGCTTGCCCAGCCGGCTGAGGCGTATTTCTTCGAATGGCCGGTGGCAAAGGCCCATTCCATATGCGGATAGCGCGGCACGGTTTTCGGCGGCACGGCGACTTCGAGCGGCACGCGCGGCGCGTCCCTGGGCAGCACGACGAAGCCGCGGCACCACGGCCGTTGGGTCGACACCATTCGTGCATATTGGTCCCGGTCTGGCCCGGTGATGCCTTCGTAATGGTTGGAACCGCCCCATGTATTGTAGGCGAGCCAGGTGCCGGTGGCCGCCACCTGCAGCACACGGCCAGGCTTTTTGCCGGGCTGCGGCGCGACGATAAAAAGATGGTGGCAGCGGATCGGCTTGCCGTCCCGGCCATCTGCCGTCAGCGTCACGCGATAGGCGCCGGACGGCCAGTCGTCGCCGATGCGAAACTCGAACGACGCTTGCCAGCCGCAGCCTTCGACCGAACATTGGTCCGGCGTATCTTGCCAGCGCGCCGCGATTCCGGTCCCTTCGAACATTGTCGTTTCCGCGCCGCCGTCGCGGACGATCGCGATGCCGAAACTGGCGGCCGTCGAACTGACATGCAGTGCCACCATGTCGCCAGGACGGTAGGAAAAACGGTCGCTGTAGCACCAGATTTCGCCGCGCCTGCCATCCATACCGGGCCATTCCCAGTAATGGCTGCGCACCGCCTGGCGTCGCTGCTCCGGCGTCAGTCCGAAATCGGGAAACTCGGTCGGCAGATGGTTCATGGACACCGCTAAGGTCGAAGGCCGCCATTTCGGCCATCCGCCGGCCAAGCGTCAATTGGAAACGATCGGGCCAGCCATTGCCGGCTGCTCCTTGGCCTTGCCGGCCAAACAGACTATCTCACAAAGGGCGGCCTTGTCCGCCACGGGAGCCGATATGCTGAGAGTGCAAAAGGTCAGGGTCAACGATATCTACGTGCCGACGGCGCGCAAGAAGACGCTGCATCCCGAGACCGTCCGCCATCTGGCCGAGGACATTCTGGAAAACGGCATGAAGATGCCGATCCAGGTGCGCCATGACGGCAAGCGCCACATCCTGGTCGAAGGGTTGCATCGGCTGGAAGCGGCCAAGTGGCTCGGCGAGACCGAGATCGACGCCTATCTGGTGCAAGCCAAGCGCCACTGAAGCCACTTATTTCCGTCGTTCGAATCTCCTGTCCCGCGGATTTTTTCGCGGACCGTGTCGGCTTGCGTCTTGTCGGTTCGTCCTAGACACGGAAGCCAAAACCGACGTGTGAGGAAACTTCATGACCACCAAGCTCGACATCGCCCCCAACTCCGATCGCGAGCTGGTTCTCGCCCGCATCATCGATGCGCCGCACGAGAACGTCTATCGCTGCTGGACCGAGCCAAGGCTGTTGACGCAATGGTTCTCGCCGAAGCCGTGGATGACCCCGCGCGCCGAAATGGATGTGCGGACCGGTGGCTCCACCCTTGTCGTCATGGCCGATCCCGACGGCAAGGAGTTCCCGAATCCAGGCATCTTCCTCGAAGTCGTACCGGGCAAAACGCTCGTCTTCACCGATGCCTATACGAAGGCGTGGGAGCCGTCCGAAAAGCCGTTCATGACGGTCGTGCTGACCTTCGAGGACGAGGGCGAGGGTAAGACCCGCTACATTGCCCGCGTCGCGCATTGGTCGGTCGCCGACCGTGAACAGCACGAGAAAATGGGTTTTCACGAGGGCTGGGGCCAGTGCGCCGAACAGCTTGAGGAGGTCGCAAAGCGACTTTGATGCAAACGGGAGAGGGAGACTGACGTGTCCAGATCGGTATTTTTCGCCATATTCGCCTCGGCCCCCGCGCTATTTGCCGCGCCGGGCACCATCAACGCAGAGGAGGCCAAGCCCGCCATGACGACCGCAACCGCAACACTGCCGACACCGGAAAAATCCGGCCTGCTGCCGATCAACGGCCTGAACTATTATTACGCCGTCTATGGCAAGGGCGAGCCGCTGCTTCTGCTGCATGGCGGTCTCGGCACGATCGACATGTTCGCGCCGATCCTGCCGAAGCTTACCGACAACCGCACCGTGATCGGGGTCGACCTGCAGGGCCATGGCCGCACCGCGCTCGGCGACCGGCCGCTCAGCCTGGAGGCGATGGGCGACGACATGGCGGCGATCGTCAAGGCACTCGGCTACGACAAGGTCGACGTCATGGGTTATTCGCTGGGTGGCGGCGTCGCCTTCCGCATGGCCGTGCAGCATCCCGAAACGGTGCGCCGCCTGGTGCTGGTCTCGACCGGCTACGCCGCGGACGGCTTCTACGCCGAAATGCGTGGCCAGCAGGCACAAGTCGGCGCGGCGATGGCCGACATGATGAAGGACACGCCGATGTACAAATCCTATGTCGCGGTCGCGCCGCATCCGGAGGATTTTCCGAAACTGCTCGACCAGCTCGGCGCCTATATGCGCAAGGACTTCGATTATTCCGCCGACGTGCCGAAGCTGAAAATGCCGGTCATGCTGGTGTTCGGCGACGGCGACATGTACCGGCCCGAGCACGAGATCAAGTTCTACCAGATGCTTGGCGGCGGGTTGAAGGACGCCGGCTGGATGCGCGAGAACCTGTCGCAAAACCGCCTGGCGATCGTGCCGAACCGCACCCACTACGACGTGTTCTTCGCGCCGGAACTGACAGCTGCCACGCTGCCGTTCCTCAATGGCGAGACCAAGGTCAAGACCTGGAATGAGGTCGTCAACGAAACGAACTGACGCCCAGTCAATTGTCTGCCGGCCGTCTTCCGCGAGATGGCCGGCATTTCGCCCATGGGGCCTTGGCCGACGCATCGGGCCAATCGTGGATCGGCCGGGTCACAGCTTTAGATGGCGCCATCAAAGCTTTTCAATTGACGCTGCCACGCCTATCGATAGGTATTCGCCTATCCTCGCAGGGAAGGGACACGGGCGATGGCAAGATATCAGGGCGGGTGTTTGTGCGGTGCGGTGCGCTACCGCGCCGAGGCGGCACCGATCAATGAGCGCGTCTGCCATTGCCGGTTGTGCCAGAAGGCGCTGGGTGCCGCCTTCAACGCGCGCGTGCTGTTCCGCATCGATGATGTGACGGTCGACGGACCGCTGGCGACGGTGAATTCCTCGCCCGATCTCAAGCGCGGCTTTTGCCCGCATTGCGGCACGACGATGTTTTCCCGGCGCGATTCCGCCGGCATTATCGGTATCACCACCGGCTCGCTCGATGATTCCTCGTTGTTCAGGCCTGAGATGCATATCTGGACCGCCTCGAAGCAGCCCTGGGTGCAGATCGACGACGGCCTGCCGCAGTTTGAAGGCGCGCCACCTCCGGCTTGAGGTGGAATCTGGACAAAATTTAATCCGAAGCGACACGAGATAGCCGGCAAAGCGTCATTGGCGGGCCATCATTGCTGCCTATCTATTGGCGTGCGGGCAGGCAGTCGAGGAGGCGACGGATGAACGACAGCATCAACACCCTGGATGAACTCTTGAGCGATCCGATGATCAAGCTGGTAATGGAGCGCGACCGCGTGCAACCGGCACAACTTCGCACGTTGCTCGAAGAAAAGGTCCGCCGGGTAGACGATGATGCGCCGGTCAACGATCGCTTTGTACCGCCGGCCCACCTCATGGCCACGACCTGTCACAAGCTGTGGTTGTGCAGCTAGGGTCTTGAAGCGGTCAGCCGGAATTTGCCGGCAAATAGCTGTAATGGCTGCGGAAATAGGCAAGCTTGAAGCCGAGGCGTGCATAGTTGCGGTAGGCTGGCCCGTCACGTTCGGCGCGCGGCGCCTCGATGTCGGCCACGAACAGTTTTGCACCGGCCGCAAGTCCGTCGCGCACCATCGCTTCGCCGAGCATTGCATCGAGGTCGAAGCTCGGCGCCATGATGCCGGGAACCGGCGCGTCGATGCCGCTCCAGGCCATGCCGTCGGCGCCGATGAACATCGAGCGCACCGCCGCCACCGCGCCCTCCCGCCGCAGCATGTAATGATGCCAGCCGCGTCGGCCGGCCAGCGCCAGCAACCACGGTGAGGTCGGCAACCGGTATTGGCTGTCGATGAACCCAGCCCATTCCCTTGCCGTTGCCGGTGTCACCCGCTCGACCGAGGCATCTTCCGTCGGGAAAAGCGGCTCCGCTGGCAATGGCGCGGCGCCGCGAAAGATGCGTTCCCAGCCGCCCTGACGCTGCAGGCCGCGCGCCTCGAGCCAGCAGCTGAGCGTCGCCGGCTCGGTATGTGGATTGGTGTAGAACCAGGGCCTCAGAATACCGGCCTCGCGATAATGCGCCAGAAGCGCGTCAAGCCGGCTCTCGGTGGCTGCGCTATCGACACCGAAATTCTTGACGCAGTTGAAATGGATGAACGGGATCGTCGTGCAGGTGGTCCAGACGAGATCGCCATCTTCGGCGACGGCAAGGCCTTGCCTTGCGGCAAAGTCTGCTGGCGCGGCGCGATAGAGGTCGAGCCACGCATTGACCTCGGCGCGTTCGATGGCGCGACTGAGGTTGCGAGGTATCTCGTCGACCCCGATGGCGGGCGAGCATGGCTCCGGCGGGACTACGGGCTGCAATTCTGACAGGGCGGCGGGCTGCATGACGTCCTCCACGTGGTGCCTTACACCGTAAGATTAGTAGAGACTAATCTCATGCCGTGAGTTGTCAAGCCGAGGCAGCGACGTGGCCGAACATTGGAGGGATAGCACACCTCCGCCCGGCCAACGTCCCGCTGCAAAGCCCTAACAATTCGATTCAAACTTTGTTGGTAGTTTCTTGTTAGGAATCCAGCTTGGTTTGTCCGGCGGCGTTGTCCTGCCTTCGGTCTGTTGTGTTTTGCGTACAGGTCCAGATGCGGTTATCAGGCGTCGTCATCTTTTCGATCGCAGCGCTTTGCCTTGCCGGCTGCACGTCGACCTCCGGCGTCGATGCGCTGCAAGTGCCGTCCAGCGAGACCACCAGCTCGGTTGTGCGGCCACCCGCGCCGGTGGCATCTGCTGCGAAAACTGATGCTGCGCCCGCCTTCGCGGAACAGGAGCAGGACGAACAGCCGGTCGCTACATTGGAGCCCGACCAAAGCATCGATCCGCCGGCCGAGGTCATCGCGCTGATGTCGCCGCCGAAGCGGCTGACACGCGCAGCACCGGCGATGCTTGCCGAGCCGGTCACGCGCTATGGTTTTCGCGATGCCAAGCCGATCAATTTCGGCAAGGCATCCTCGCCGAGGCGTCTCGCCGTCCACGGCGTCGACGTTTCGCGCTGGCAGGGCAATGTGAACTGGGGAAAGCTGCGTGCCCAGGGCGCCAATTTCGCCTACATCAAGGCGACTGACGGGGGCGATCATCTCGACCCGATGTTTACCAGGAACTGGCGCAGTGCCGATGCCGCTGGCCTGAAGCGCGGCGCCTACCACTTCTTCTACTGGTGCCGCACCGCGGGCGAGCAGGCCGACTGGTTCATCCGCAACGTGCCGAGGGTCGAGGGTGCGCTGCCGCCGGTGATCGACGTCGAGTGGAACGGCGACTCCAGCTGCAAGCGCCGCCCATCGCGGCAAAAGGTGCTGGAGAAGATGCAGGTGTTCATGGACAAGCTCGAGCGCTACTACGGCCAGCGCCCGATCATCTACACCGCGCCTGACTTCTACCGTGACAACCTGCGCGGCGCATTTTTGGATTACCCGTTATGGCTGCGCGCCGTGGCCGCCCACCCGTCAAAGGTCTATCCCGGGCGCAAATGGCTGTTCTGGCAATATTCCGGCTCCGGCCTGTCGCACGGGGTGAGGGGCCGCATCGACCTCAACGTGTTCCATGGTGATGAGAGGGCGTGGCGCGACTGGGTTGGCGGCCGGCAGATGGTGGCCGAGGCCGAGTAGCGGCAGCTCTTGCCTTCTCTCCTCGTGGGAGAAGGTGGATCGGCGCGCAGCGCCGAGCCGGATGAGGGGTTGAACGGATCGCCGTCGGTGCCAAGCTGGAGCACCCCTCATCCGACCTCGCTTCGCGAGGCCACCTTCTCCCACAAGGGGAGAAGGGATAGCGCTCGGTTTTCCACACTTGGTCTCAAATTCCTTGGACGTCATGCCCAGATTGGATACCCTCGTCCCATGCCGCACCAGCCCGTCGCGCCGACCAAGCGTCGTTTCGCCCGCTCTATGCGACGCGAGCCGACCGAGGCGGAAGACCGCCTGTGGCATGAGCTGCGCGGACGCAAGCTCGACAGCATCAAATTCCGGCGTCAGGTCCCGGTCGGCCGGTTCATCGCCGATTTTGTTTGCGCCGAGGGCAGGCTGATTGTCGAGATCGACGGCAGCCAGCACGCGGATTCGGGCTATGATCGGGAGCGGAATGCCGAATTGAAGGCGAGGGGCTTTCGCGTGCTGCGCTTCTGGAACGATGACGTGCTGCGGGATCTGAACGCCGTCTGCGATACCATCATCGCCTACGTACGGGACGAGAGTTTGCAGCCTTGGCGGTAGCGCGCTCTTCCCTTCTCCCCCTGTGGGAGAAGGTGGCTCGGCGCGGAGCGCCGAGACGGTTGAGGGGTGTTGGACGTAGCGCCGCCGGTGCCAAGCTGGAGCACCCCTCATCCGACCTCGCTTCGCGAGGCCACCTTCTCCCACAAGGGGAGAAGGGGAGATCGCACCTTCTACGCCTCTACATATTCCGCCAGGTTGACAGCTTTGGGCACATCCAGCCCATCGGCCCGCAGGCCTTCGATATGAAAGCGTATTGCGTCACGAATTTCGGCTTCAACCTCAGGCACCGTCGCAGCGGTGGCGATGCAGCCGGGCAGATCCGGAACATAAGCGGAAAAATTGTTTCCGGCTTTTTCAATCACCACCGCGTATCGCATGTCGTCACTCCTTCAGACCGGACTGCTTGAGGATGCTGTTTCTGGTCTAACCCGGCCACAAATTGCTGTTCTGGCAATACTTCGGCTCCGGCCTGTCGCACGGGGTGCGGGGCCGCATCGACCTCAACGTCTTCCATGGTGATGAGAATGCCTGGCCGGACTGGGTTGGCGGACGGCAGGACGTGGCCGACGCGGAGTAGTTTACTCGCTGCGATCGTTAATGGAAGAGTTTCTCTTGAAGGATTGAAGCAAATTGCCTGCCCTTTCCATCTTCTATCGGGTGGGCAAGAGGGGAAACGGTAATGAGGAAACTATTCCTATCGTTTAGACTAGCCCAATTTACAAGTTCGATGCCCTGATGAGCTGCTGCATCAAGCGAGGGCCGGGCAAGCTTTTCCAATGCGGCAGACGTCGAATAGATCAAGCGCGCTTTTGTTGACTTTTCTCCAAACCGCATTTTTGCCCGTTCGATCACCAGCGCCGAGATGGCGATTTCTGACACAGCTTTTCGAAAAGACGCTTCATCACCAGAGGCGTCCACTGTTTCAAAGACATGGAAGGCGCCGTTCCGCAAAACAAGATCAGCGACAAGGCCATCGTCGAGCTCGTATCCAGCGACAAAACGATGGGAATCAAGACCCTCTTCCTTTCGAGCGAGGATTCTCTGGTCCTTCAAAACTCTCTTCACTTGACTATACAGCCGTGTACGCTTCTCCCTCACCTTTCGAGGAGCCGGCTCTGGTTCGATCAATCGTTCTAAAACGGTTGATATCCGGCTCTCATAAGCCTGTTGTGAATCAGCCATAAACTGTCCAGCCTTAACGACTGAAAGTGGTCCCAATCGCGCGAGGCGACCAAACCTTTCTTCTTCAGTAATTGGGCCTTCACGCCTAGCGCGATCGTCAATATCCCTGAAGTTTGAAAATAGATCGACTAACACTTGCTTATCGAGTGCAGCCGACAATACGCGTGCTCGGTCCAGACTTCGCGTCACACGCACGTCTAGGCTATCATTCCGCAACACAACTATGCCGAGGTTCAGCCGTTCTCCTCGACCGTCGTTGGGTTCAAGCCGCACAATGGCGAACTTATATGAGTGAGGCATCAGATAAGCCCTTGCGAAGCGCATCTATGCGCCTTTGCCTCTCGCCGTTCTCCCACCAACTAGTAAACTCCACTCTTGCAGCTTGCTCAAGCCATGAATCCGGCATCGACGAAAACGCAGCTGATATTTTGTCTGAGCCGATTTCAGCAAGTCGATCAAGCATCGCGTTCGCAGCAGCCGGATCGTAGCCATGTCTTTGTACGATCTTCTTAAATGTGATCCTCGTCAGCTGGGTCGCTGTCGGAAAATTATCGAGCTTGCCATGCCAGAAGAGTGAACGTCCAAAGTCAATGGCGTAGAAGCGCCGCGTGCCTCTGTCTTCTATCGAAAGGTAGTTTTCATCGTGGCGGTCCACGTTGTTCGTGAACATGTCGAACGCATACAAGGCGCTCAAGAGTGCTTGCAGCCCAAGAATGGGTGTTACGCCAGTCCCGACCGTGACGGAAGTCAGTATCTGCGATGTCTTCGCTACGTCCGCAATTCCGGAAATTATCCGAGACCCGAAACACAATCGGCCATCCGAAAGCTGTATGATCTTCGGTGTGGGGCAAGGCATATTGAGTTCTTCAGCCAAGCGCGTTCCAACCCACTCGGATGCTCGAATTGCTTTCCCACCGCGTTCGTCTGTCTTGACCAAATAAAGATGCGAGTCTGACGCTTCAACACGTCCCCATGCGTCGGCAGTACCAGTCGTATCTGGCATCTCAATCAGGGTGGTTAGGGGGAAAAGTTCAACCTGTCTCTCTACCGGCATAAACGGGAGAAGGCCAGGTCGAATAACAGCGACGGAGACAGGCTTAGCGGATGAGCCTCTGGACATGTAATCCTCGGAACAGGTGACCCAAGCCATCAGGTTTGGGTCGGTTGTATGTACACATCATCGTGGAGATCCCCCTCCTTGAAATCAGACTGCTACAGCCCCTCAGCTACACCCGCTCGTAGCCCCACAAGTATCGCACTTCTCGCAAGTCCCGTTCCGCACCATCGTGAAGTTATGGCATTCCGAGCATTCGTTGCCGGTGTAGCCCTGCATCAGTGATTGCTGGCGCCGGTTGGCGGCAAGTGCTTTGGCTTCGGCTGCTTCTTTCGCCGCCTCGTCGGTGAACAGCTCCGTCGGGTCGGAGGCTTCCGCGTAGACGATGTCCTCGACCAGTTCCCTGGCGCGCTCCTCGTAGTCGCGCTTGTAGGCGATGGCTTCGTCGCTGGCCGGCTTCAGCGTCAGCACGTTGGAGCCGGAGAAGGCGGTCGGGGCGGTACGGGCCGGAGTTCCGGAGCCGGAACCCGCAAAGCCTTTCGGCTCGGCGCCCATGCCCGACACCAGCTTGACCGGCGAGGCACCGCGGGTCAGGCCCTTGGAGAAGGGCGTTGCCTTGCCTTCGTTGATGCCGCGCCCGAGCGCAGTCTTGTCGAAGTCCGACTGATCGACATGGGCGAGGTCATGACGGCCGAGATAGGAGACGGCGAGTTCGCGGAAGACATAATCGAGGATCGACGTGGCGTTCTTGATGGCGTCGTTGCCTTGCACCATGCCGGCCGGCTCGAATTTGGTGAAGGTGAAGGCCTCGACGAATTCCTCGAGCGGCACGCCATATTGCAGGCCGAGCGAGATGGCGATGGCGAAGTTGTTCATCATCGCCCGGAAGGCGGCACCTTCCTTGTGCATATCGATGAAGATCTCGCCGAGGCGGCCGTCATCGAATTCGCCGGTCCTGAGATAGACCTTGTGGCCGCCGACGACCGCCTTCTGGGTATAGCCCTTGCGGCGGTTCGGCAGTTTCTCGCGGTCGCGGTAGAGACGCTCGACGACGCGCTCGACGATCTTCTCGGTCACCTGCACGGCGCGCTGCGCGGCCGGCGCCGCGATCAGCTGCTCGATGGCTTCGTCCTCGTCGTCTTCGACGTCGGCAAGCAACGAGGCGTTGAGCGGCTGCGACAGCTTTGAGCCGTCGCGATAGAGCGCGTTGGCCTTGAGCGCCAGCTTCCACGACAGCATGTAGGCGCCCTTGGCATCTTCCACCGTTGCGTCGTTCGGCATGTTGATGGTCTTGGAAATGGCGCCGGAAATGAAGGGCTGTGCCGCCGCCATCATCATGATGTGGCTGTTGATCGACAGCGAGCGCTTGCCGATCTTGCCGCACGGGCTGGCGCAGTCGAACACCGGCAGGTGTTCGGCCTTCAGGAACGGCGCGCCTTCCAGCGTCATCGCCCCGCAGACATGGATGTTGGCGGCCTCGATGTCTTTCTTCGAGAACCCCAGCGCCGGCAGCATCTCGAACGAGAAATCGTTGAGCTGCTCATCGGTGAAGCCGAACGTCTCCTTCACCCAGTCGGCACCCAGCGTCCACTGGTTGAAGACGAACTTGATATCGAAGGCCGACTTCAGCGCCGCATTGAGCGCTGCGATCTTTTCGTCGGTAAAGCCTTTTGCCTTGAGCGAGCCGGGGTTGATGCCCGGCGCCTGGTTGAGATTGCCGTGGCCAACCGCATAGGCCTCGATCTCGGCGATCTGGGCCTCGGAATAGCCGAGCGTACGCAGCGCTTCGGGCACCGCGCGGTTGATGATCTTGAAATAACCGCCGCCGGCCAGCTTCTTGAATTTTACCAGCGCGAAGTCGGGCTCGATGCCGGTGGTATCGCAATCCATCACCAGGCCGATCGTGCCGGTCGGCGCGATCACCGTTGCCTGCGCGTTGCGGTAGCCATGCTCCTCGCCGAGCTCGATGGCGCGGTCCCAGGCGGCCTTGGCATGTTCGGCAAGCTCCTGCTGCTTGAGATCCGAGGCGACCAGTGGCACCGGGTTGACGGCAAGCTTCTCATAGCCGTCTCTTTCGCCATAGGCCGCGCGGCGGTGGTTGCGCATGACGCGCAGCATGTTCTGCGCGTTGCGGTCGTAGTCGGGGAAGGCGCCGAGCTCGGCGGCCATTTCGGCCGAAGTGGCATAGGCCGTGCCGGTCATGATCGCGGTGAGGGCGGCGCAGATGGCGCGGCCCTCGTCGGAATCATAGGGAATGCCGGAGGTCATCAGCAGGCCGCCAATATTGGCGTAGCCGAGGCCGAGCGTGCGGTACTCGTAGGAAAGCTTGGCGATCTCCTTCGAGGGGAACTGCGCCATCATGACGGAGATTTCCAGCACCATGGTCCACAGCCGCACCGTGTGCTCGTAGGCTGATATGTCGATGGTGCCGTCGGTGTTGCGATAGGGCAGAAGGTTGATCGAGGCCAGGTTGCAGGCGGTGTCGTCGAGGAACATGTATTCCGAGCACGGGTTGGACGCCCGGATCGCACCGGCCGAGGCGCAGGTGTGCCAGTCGTTCATCGTCGTGTTGAAATGCAGGCCCGGATCGGCCGATGCCCAGGCGGCATAGCCGATCTTTTCCCAGAGATCGCGCGCCTTCAGTGTCTTCAGCACCTTGCCGTCCTTGCGGGCGGTGAGATGCCAGTCGCCGTCCTGCTCGACGGCGCGCAGGAAATCGTCCTTCAGCGACACCGAATTGTTGGAATTCTGGCCGGAAACGGTGAGATAGGCGTCCGAATCCCAGTCGGTGTCGTAGGTCTTGAACGACATCGAGGTGTAGCCCTGCCTGGCGAACTGGATGACGCGGTAGATGTAGTTCTCCGGCACCGCGTCCTTCTTGGCCGCCTTGATCTCGCGCTTCAGCGCGGTGTTGACCGCCGGGTCGAAGCAATCGTCGCCATTGCCTTCGCAGTTGATGCAGGCCTTCATGATCGCTTCGAGATGCTTCTTGACGATCTTCGAGCCGGTGACCAGCGAGGCGACCTTCTGCTCCTCATTGACCTTCCAGTCGATGAATTCCTCGATATCGGGATGATCGGCGTCGACGATGACCATTTTCGCGGCGCGGCGTGTCGTGCCGCCCGACTTGATGGCGCCCGCGGCGCGGTCGCCGATCTTGAGGAAGCTCATCAGCCCCGACGAACGACCGCCGCCCGACAGCTTTTCGCCTTCACCGCGCAGGAACGAGAAGTTGGAGCCGGTGCCGGAGCCATATTTGAACAGGCGCGCCTCACGCACCCACAAATCCATGATGCCGCCTTCATTGACGAGGTCGTCCTGCACGCCCTGGATGAAGCAGGCATGCGGCTGCGGATGCTCGTAGGAAGACTTCGACTTGGTCAGCTTGCCGGTGAACGGGTCGACATAGAAATGGCCCTGGCTCGGGCCGTCGATGCCATAGGCCCAGTGCAGGCCGGTGTTGAACCATTGCGGCGAGTTCGGCGCGACGCGCTGGGTGGCCAGCATATAGGCGAGCTCGTCGCGGAAGGCGCGCGCGTCTTCCTCCGACTTGAAGTAGCCGCCCTTCCAGCCCCAATAGGTCCAGGTACCGGCAAGCCGGTCGAAGACCTGGCGGGCGTCGGTCTCGGAACCGTAGCGCTCGGCTTCCGGCAGCTTGGCCAGTTCAGCCTCGTCGGCGACGGAGCGCCACAGGAAGGAGGGGACTTGCGTCTCTTCGACCTTCTTCAGCCGTGCCGGGACGCCAGCCTTGCGGAAATATTTCTGCGCCAGGATATCGGCGGCAACCTGGGAGAACTGAGCCGGCACGTCGATGTTGTCCAAGCGGAACACCACCGAACCATCCGGATTCTTGATCTCCGAAAGCGCCTTGCGGAATTCGATCTCCGAATAGGCAGATTGTCCTGGCTTGGTGAAACGACGCTCGATGCGCATTGGTCCGGTCCCTTTTGTCTACATATAGCGCTTTTCCCAGAGGATTTCTGCCCTCCTGACGAAACGCGCATGTCCGCCATCTGCCGGCGTTCGAAAACCGCCGGCTCTCATCGTCACAGTCTCCGCCGCCCTGCCGGTCGAACCTCTTGCGAGGCCGCTGTCCAACGCGCTCACGGACCCTGTGGGTCCCTCAAAACTGAAAACTTTTTGTAACGCCCTCGATCGAGGGAAATTCACATTATCTAGCGTCGAACCTACCTGCAAACACTAAATATAGTATTAACAGACAATTTATTCAAGTCCGACAATCCTCCCCTTTCGCCCCCCAAGGCTTCAAAATCCCACGCCTTCGCCGGCCTCGTAAACAGGCGGGAATGCGGCTCAAAACGCACATATTCCGGGAAAAAGACCGGCCTCGAAACTTTTCCGGTCGCACTCTCAACAGGAGCGCATGGCCTATAAAAGGCGACTCGTTTTGCGCCGTCAAGGATTCGTTTGCGTAGCTTTTATGACCCCAACATCTTGTGTGTCACATATGTGGATAACGGGGATAGAAGCGGAGCGCAGCGAAGAAGGTTCGGCTCTGGGTGGAGGCGCTTCGGCAACGACGTTCACAGCACCTGAGCGATAGGCTATGCTCGACTGAGACTCAGGAGAACCGATGCGGATCCGCGCAGAAATGGGCGATGATCTGGCTGAGGTCGGGTTCGTTGACCATGCGCACAGCCTCGGCGGCGCTGACCCACTTGCGGATGCGTGCCCGCTTTTCCTTCCAGCGGTCGGCGACCTTGTCGACCTGCAGCGGGAACACCAGCACCTCGCACGGCACTTCCTCGCCGGAATCCAGCACCTTGGCATAGAAATAGCGGCCGGCCTCGTGATGCGAGATCGTGCCGCGCAGCCCGGCCTCCTCGCCGGCTTCGCGCGCCGCCGCCTCGCAAAGCGGCTCCTTTGCTTCCGGCCAGCCCTTGGGAAGCACCCAGCGGCCGGTATCGCGGCTGGTGATCAGCATGATTTCGACGCCGTCGCCGCCATCGCGCCAGGGCAGCGCTGCAACCTGCAGGCGGGACGGCACCGTGCCGAAGAGTCGCCGGACCCGTTCGGCCAGATGGTTGTGCGTGGTTGGCCTCGTCAACATCGGAGAAGCTTGCCCCAGCTTCCAGAATCGTTTGCCGTCTTACGAATCTTACGGCTAATTATAAGCAATGAAAGTAAAAAATGTTTCACGGATGGGCCAGATTCCGTCAATCTGCGCCGATCTCAGCCTAATTGCGCGACTGCAGCAGCGTCGCGCCACGCCTTTATCGGTGTGCGGAGGTCCCCTGGGCGGACTCGGTGCATCAAGCGGCGTTGCCGCGAATCAGCCGGCGTGGTCGTCGGCGATCGGCTTCTGGTAGGTGAAGCCCATGTCCCAGGGGAAATAGATCCAGGTGTCCTGGCTGACCTCGGTAACGAAAGTGTCGACCATCGGCCTGCCTTTCGGCTTGGCATAGACGGTGGCGAAATGCGCCTTGGGCATCATCGCGCGCACGATGCCCGCCGTCTTGCCGGTGTCGGTGAGGTCGTCGATGATCAGCACGCCGGCCCCGTCATCGGCGAGCAGCGCCGGCGTGACCTCCTTCAGCACCTGCAATTGCCCCTGGCTGGTATAATCGTGGTAGGAGGCGACGCAGACCGTCTCGATGATGCGGATGCCAAGTTCGCGCGAAATGATAGCCGCCGGAACCAGGCCGCCGCGCGTGATGCAGACGATCGCCTTCCATTGCCCCTTGTTGGCGCCGGCAAGCCGCCAGGCGAGCGCGCGCGCATCGCGGTGGAACTGGTCCCAGGAGACCGGGAAGGCTTTTTCGGGCAGGGACATCTTTCGCGCACTCTGCAAAGCGCGCATCGCGCGCAGACACCATGGAATGCGCGCGGAATTAACTGGAAAGGCTTGGCCTTGGCAAGGGGCGTGGAAAGCTATCCCTGTGAACCTACCGCGACAGAAAGGCCGCCACGGGTGCGGTGCGTAGCACCGTTCGCGTCACCCCGCCGAACAGCAACTGGCGCAGCCAGGAATGGCTGTAGGCGCCGAGCACGAGCAGGTCCGCACCCGACTCGGCGACCCTGGTCTGGATGATGTCGTCGACCGAGGCGCCGCCGGACCTCAGCACCGAGACACTGACGGTCGCGCCATGCCTGGACAGCGAGGCGGCGATCTCGGCGCCGGCTGTTTCCGGCGCCTCGTCGAGCGTATCGGGCGGATCGATGACGACGATGTCCGTCTTTTCGGCCTCGATAATGAAGGGCAGGGCATCGAAGGCCGCGCGCGCGGCTTCCTTGCTGCCGTTCCAGGCGAGCAGCACGTGCTTGAAGCTGGTCACCAACGGACCCGAATGCGGCACCACCAGCACCGGCCGGCCGGCATCGTAGACCAGCGTGTCGACGTCGGCGCTCGGGTCGCTGCCCGATTCGCGCTGCGCGGCGATGATCAGGTCCGCGGTGCGAACGGTCGAGATGCCGGTCAGCGCACTGTCGCCGGAAAAACTTTCGAGGCTGCGCCACTCGAACGACAGGCCGGAATTCTCGATGCGCTTGTGAAAGGCGGCCTGCAACTTCTCGGCGCGCTCCCGGTTCATATCGGCGGAAACCTGCAGGAACTCGGTGTCCGGAAAGCCGGTGGCAGAGGTGTAGGGCACGGGCAGCGCCTCGGCATGGATGCCGATCAGATGGCTCTGGAATCGGCTGGCCAGCGGGATCGCGCAATCGAGGACGCGCTCGGCATCCGGTTCATTCTGCAATATGGCGACGATGGTCTTGAAGCGCATGGCAGTCCCTCACTTCATACGGCGATCCCACACGTGACAAACGTCACTGCGCGATGCTGGTTCCGTCAGGCCGGCCGATCAGCCCACTCGGCTTTCCTTGATCAAGCCAGCCACCATAGCCTCTACGTCGGCGCGTGCGGAGTCCAGCGCCTGCTGGCTGCGGGCGCGCACCACCAGTTCCGTCCAGAACTTGCCGTCGCCATATTTCGGGTAGGAGCCGATGATCGTGTCCGGATGCGCCTTCTGGATGTCGCCCAGCGGCCCGCCGATCAGGCCTTCGCCGAACGGGCATTCCACGGTTGCCGACAGCATTTTGGTGCCGGCCCGCAATGTCGGCACGACATTGTCGAGCATCGCCTGGAAAATCGCCGGCACGCCGGCCATGACATGGACGTTGCCAATGCGAAAGCCCGGCGCAACCGACACTGGATTATCGATGTGGTCTGCCCCGCGCGGCATCCGCGCCATGCGCTTGCGCGCTTCGGTGTATTCGATGCCGCGGGCGGCGTAGCTTGCCTCCAGCAGGGCGTAGGCCTTGGCGTCGTATTCGCATGGCACGCCAAAGGCCTTGGCAACCGAATCGGCGGTGATGTCGTCATGCGTCGGGCCGATTCCGCCGGTGGTGAAGACATAAGCATAGCGGGTGCGCAGCGCATTCACCGCAGCGACGATCTCGTCTTCTTCGTCCGCAACGATGCGCACTTCCTTCAGGTCGATGCCGATCGCCGTCATGATGTCGGCGAGGTGGCCGATGTTCTTGTCCTTGGTTCGGCCGGACAGAATCTCGTCGCCGATGACGAGCATGGCGGCGGTGACGATTTCGGTCATGGCAGGCTCCGGCAAACGGGTCGCCTGAGATAGCGCGGCAAACGGCCGGCGGCAATGCCGCCAAACGACGGATCCAACCTGTGCCACCTCCCTTGCAGTGGAGCCGTCGGCGGGTGATGCTGCGCCGGTTTGGGCGCTGAGGGAAAGATGCCGGTATCAATTCTGCTATGGCTACCCGGCGCGCTGTTTCTGCTGGCGCTCGTCGTGGCAGCCTATCCGCTGCTGGCGACGCTGCGGATCGCGGCGAAGGCCGAAAGGCTGGTGCCGGCCAGTGGCAAATTCATCGAGATCGACGGCAACCGCATCCATTATGTCGAGACGGGCGAGGGGCGGCCGATCGTCTTCCTGCACGGCCTCGGCGCGCAGCTTCATCAATTCGGCCACACGCTGTTCGGACGGTTCGGCCCGGACTATCGGCTGATCGCGCTCGACCGTCCGGGCTCCGGCTATTCGGTGCGGGCCAGGGCCGCCAGCGGACGGCTGTCCGAGCAGGCCGAGGTCGTGCGGCATTTTATCGACGCGCTTGGGCTGGAAAAGCCGCTGGTCGTCGGTCATTCGCTGGGTGGCGCCATCGCGCTGACGCTGGCGGTCGAGCATCCAGAGGCGATTTCCGGCATCGCCTTGCTGGCACCGCTGACCCATCTGGAGCCGGACGCGCGCGAGAAGTTCGGCCCGCTGTACATTAAGTCGCCGCTGCGGCGCCGGATCATGGCTTGTACGGTGGCGATCCCGGCGGCTCTCAAATATGCCGAAGCGACGCTTGCCTTCATTGTCGCGCCGCAGACGGCGCCGGCCGACTATATGGTCGAGGGCGGCGGCTGGTGCGGGCTCAGGCCAAGCCATTTCTACGCGACATCGACCGATGTCGTGGCGATCGCGCACGACCTTGGCCGCATCGAGCAACGCTATGGCGAGATCACCTTGCCGGCCGGCATTCTGTTTGGTGCTTCCGATCGCGTGCTGGGCATCGATATCCACGGCTGGCCGCTGATGGAAAAGATCAGCGGGCTCGATTTCGAACCTGTCGAGGGGCTTGGCCACATGCCGCAATTCGTCGAGCCGGAACGGGTCGTCGCTTTCATCGAACGCATTGCCGACCGCGCATTTGCGCCGAAGTCCGACACCAGCAGCTGACACCCTCCCGGAACGCGGTCTCGGCCGGCAGGGTGCCCGCCCCGGGCATCCCGGCCGCCGGGAATACCTCCGAACTTAATCACGTCGGCTATTCCTTCACGGCTCCGGTCATCGAGGAAACATAATGCTCGACAAAGAACGAATAGAGCACCACCACCGGCAGCGAGCCGATCAGCGCTCCCGCCATCAGCGCCCCCCATTCATAGACGTCCGAGCGCACCAGCTCGGTGAGCACGCCGACCGGCACAGTCTTGTTTTCGGACGACTGGATGAAGGTCAAGGCGTAGATGAACTCGTTCCATGACAGCGTGAATGCGAAGATGCCGGCGGAAATCAGCCCCGGTACCGACAGCGGCAGCACGATCTTGGTGAGGATCTGCCAGCGGCTCGCCCCGTCGATCAGCGCGCATTCTTCCAGCTCGAACGGGATCGAGCGGAAATAGCCCATCAGCAGCCATGTGCAGAACGGGATCAGGAAGGTCGGATAGGTGAGGATGAGCGCGAACGGCGTGTCGTAAAGCCCAAGGTTGAACACCATCACCGACAGCGGAATGAACAGGATCGAGGGCGGCACGAGATAGGCGAGGAACACCGCGAGGCCGACCTGCCGCGCCCCGGAGAACCTCAAGCGTTCGATCGCATAGGCAGCGAACACCGCAGCCAGCAGCGACAGGAACGTGGCGGCGGTCGAGATGATGATCGTGTTGAGCAGCCAGCCCGGATAAGACGTCTCGAAGAGCAGGTAGCGGATATGCTCGAGCGTCGGATGCACCACCCAGAACGGATTGAAATTGGCGTAGTCGGTCATCTCGAGGTTGGGCTTAACCGCTGTGATCGTCATCCAGTAGAACGGAAACAACAGCACGATGACGAAGATCAGCAGCGGCAGGTAGACCGTCACCACGCGGCGCGGCAAACTCTGCAGGTAGCCCATGCCGCCTTCGTCGAGTTCCGGGCGTTTGCTCGTTTCGATCGCGGTCATGTCAATCTCCGCCGCCCTGCTGCCATTTGCGGCGCTGCAGGCCAAAATAGCTGAACAGGATCGCCGCCAGCAGGAACGGGATCATGGCGACCGCGATTGCGGCGCCTTCGCCAAGCTGGCCTCCGGAAATGCCGCGCTGGAACGACAGCGTCGCCATCAGATGCGTGGCGTTCACCGGCCCGCCGCGTGTCAGCACATAGATCAGCTGGAAGTCGGTGAAGGTGAACAGCACCGAAAACGTCATGGTGATGGCGATGATCGGCGTCAGCAGCGGCAGCGTCACATAGCGGAACAATTGCCAGCGGCTGGCGCCGTCGAGCGTGGCGGCCTCGTAGAGCGACTGCGGAATCGTCTGCAGGCCGGCAAGCAGCGTGATCGCCACGAAAGGAATGCCGCGCCAGACGTTGGCGGCGATAACCGAAGCCCGCGCATTCTCCGGATCGCCGAGGAAGTTGATGCGATGGTCGATCAGGCCCATTTCCATAAGCGCCCAGGACAGGATCGAGAATTGCGAATCGTAGATCCACCAGAAGGCGATCGCCGACAGCACCGTCGGCACCACCCAGGGCAGCAGGACGATCGCGCGGAAGAACGACTTGAACGGCAGGTTCTGGTTGAGGATAAGCGCCAGCCACAGGCCGAGCGCAAACTTCAGGACCGAGGCGCTGATCGTGTAGAGCAAGGTGTTGAAGACCGAGAGCCAGAAGACGGCGTCATCCCACAGATATTCGTAGTTCTCGATACCGATGAAGATGCCGGGGCGGCCGATGCGGGCATCGGTGAAGCCGAGCCAGACGCCGAGCCCGAGCGGATAGGTCAGGAAGACCAGTAGCAGCGCCGCCGCCGGCAGCATGAAGCCGAAGCCAAGCGCGTTATGACTTTCGGACACGAACGTCAGAATGCGCGACAGCGCCGACCGGCGTGGCTGAGCGGCAGCGGAGGTCACGGCCATGGGTCGGCTCCTCTAAGGTCTCATTGAACGGCCGGGCGGCCATGCGCGATTCGAAGCCGGGCAGCATGGCTGCCCGGCTGAACCTCAAACGCGATAGTAGCGGTTTGCGCGCTTCTCGGCTTCTTCCATCGCTTCTTGTGGCGTCGCCTGGCCTGTCACCGCCTTGGCGAACATGTCGACCAGCACATAATCGGCCATGGTCGCTGCCGAGGCATAGCCAAGCGGGCCGGCATAGCCGTTGGGCCGCAGCGTCGCCGAGGCCTTGGAGTAGGCGGCATTGTTCGGATCGGCCGTCCACACCGGGTTGTTGTCGAAGGCCTTGAGCGTCTGGCAGCAATAGCCTGCCGACGACGTGATCCACTGCGACATTTGCGGATCCTCGAACATGAACTGCAGGTAGGCCTTGGCGGCGTTGGGGTAGGGCGTGTAGTCGAAGATCACGGCCGTGGTCACCTGGAACAGCTCGACGGATTTTCCGACCGGGCCGATCGGCAGGTTGGTGGTGCGGATGTCCTTGGCCATCTCGGCCAGTTTCGGATCCTTGTCCTTGTTGATCTTGGCGGTGTTGTAGGCCGAAATGCCGTTGGCGATGACGCTCAATTCGCCGGCCAGGAAGGCGCGGTTGTTGTTGACGTCGAGCCAGCTTTCGGTACCGGGAATGAAGGTCTTGTAGAGCTGCTGCGCGTATTCGATCGCCTTCAGCGTCTCGGGGCTGTTGATCGTCACCTTGCTGCTCTCGTCGACCATCTGGCCGCCATGGCTCCACAGCAGCCAGTGGGCGTAGTTGTTGCCGTCGCCGACGCCGTGGCCATGCGTGAAGCCGGCCGGGTGCCCCTTCGCCTGCAATGCCTTGCAAAGCTCGAGCAGGCCTGCCGTGTCCTTCGGAAATTCGGAGAAGCCGGCCTCTTTCACCCAGCTTTCGCGATAGACGATGGCATTGCCGATGGTCGCCAGCGGCAGGCCGAGGAACTTGCCCTGCCGTGTCGCATATTGGTGCGGTCCATCGTGCCAGCCGCCATATTTCGAGCCGAGATATTCCCCCAGCTCCGTCACGTCGTGCAGCTTGTCGGGATATTGGTGCGGGTCGTCGAACCAGACGAACATCAGGTCCGGGCCGGAGCCGACATTGGCGGCGACCGCCGCTTTCGGGCGGATGTCCTCCCAGCTTTCCTTGTCGACGCGGACCTCGACGCCGGTCGCTTCGGTAAAGCGCTTGGTGTTGGCCAGCCATTGATCCTCGTCGCCCTGCACGAAAGGCGACCAGCGCAGCAGCCTGAGCTTGGCGCCGTCCTCGGGCTTGTATTTCAACCCCTCCTGGGCAAAGGCGGGAGAGCCGATGAGCCGGCTTCCCAAGGCTCCCGCCGCAACGCCGGCGGTGGTGCGGATCACGTCACGTCTGGTGAATTTCATGCTCGCTTCCTCCTGCTTATTGTCCTTGCCGTCCTACTGCCCGATGGGCGTTTCGAACCGCTGTCCGGTTTCGCCGTGAAAGAGGTGGATGAGGCCAGGCTCGGCCGTAAGCCGGATGGTTTCGCCCGGCGTGAAGGAATGGCGTTCGCGGAAATTTGCGACGATCTCCTCGCCGCCGGCGGTGCGGCCGATGAGCTGCACTTCGGACCCTGTCGGCTCGACCACCACGACGGTGACCGGAATGCCCTGATTGTCGGACAGCCGTAAATGCTCGGGCCGTATCCCCAGCACGACCGGCTCACCATTGCCGATGGAAAGTGCCGAGGCCAACGGGACCGAAATCCCTCCGGCGCTGCGAAATGACGGCGAGCCGTCGCTTACGATCTCGCCCCTGAGCATGTTCATGGCGGGCGAGCCGATGAAGCTGGCGACAAAAAGATTGTTCGGCCGGTCGTACAGCTCGAGCGGCGGCCCGATCTGCTCGACGATGCCGTCATGCATGACGACGATCTTGTCGGCCATGGTCATCGCCTCGATCTGGTCGTGGGTGACGTAGACCGTCGTCGTCTTCAGGCGCTGGTGCAGTTCCTTGATCTCGGCGCGCATCTGCACCCTAAGCTTGGCATCGAGATTGGACAGCGGCTCGTCGAACAGGAAAACCTGCGGATCGCGCACGATCGCCCGGCCCATGGCAACGCGCTGGCGCTGGCCGCCGGAAAGCTGGCGCGGATAACGGTCGAGCAGCGGCACCAGTCCCAGGATTTCGGCCGCGCGCCGCACGCCGGCATCGCTCTCCGTCTTGGGAACGCCCTTGAGCATCAGCGAGAACGCCATGTTCTCGGCGACCGTCATATGCGGGTAGAGCGCATAGTTCTGGAAGACCATGGCGACGTCGCGCTCCTTTGGCGCAACGTTGTTGACGACACGTTTGCCGATCGCGATCTGGCCGCGCGAGATCTTTTCCAGGCCGGCGATCATCCTGAGCAGGGTCGACTTTCCGCAACCCGAAGGACCGACCAGCGTGACGAACTCGCCGTCGTCTATATCGACGCTGACCCCGTGCAGGACCTCGACGGTCCCAAATGATTTGTAGACATCGCCGATTGCGACAGACGCCATCGATCTCCTCCCGATTGATTCCTGCAACGACTTCGAAGGAAACCGCTTTCCTGCCTGGCCCGCGACGGCGCCCAGGCTCCTCCCCGGTCACGCGCGATGTGAAACGGTAGCGCTACCAAACCGACCTGTAAAGCACGCCGGCATCACCTGAATATCGACACACCGCTAATCCGAAACCTCCGTCTGCGGCCGGTCGCGGCCGTCGGCTAGCTCGTCGTGCCATTTGCCGTCGGCGTCCTCGTACTGGATGCCGTCGGTGTTGCCGGCGACCTGCTGTTCGGCCGAAGCGATCTCGGCGGCGCGCAACGCGTCCTGATGGGTGGGGAACGTTTCGGAGAATGTCGAGCCGACCTTGTAGGCCCAGCCTCCGTCATGCTCGACGATCTTGTAGGTCAGTTTCGCCATGAAACCCTCCGGTTGAAAGCCCGTTGCCTCAATGCAGCCTGTCGTCGGCCAGTCTGTCGTCTGGCAGCCTGTCGTCTGCGACCAGCACGTCCGATTCCCTGGCGGCTTCGATCAGTGCCCGGCGCGCATCCGCCGTCGAACGATAACCTTCCAGCACTTTTAGGCAAGTGTCGAGGGCATCACGATGACGCGGCCCGCGGTTGAGTGGCCAGATCGTCATCAGGCACTCCGCCGCCTCCTGGGCGCTGCGGATCTGCCGATATTTGCCGACATGGCCGAGTTCGACCACGACCGGCTTTTCAAATGGCTTGCTGTCCATCATCGCCGCCAACGCGGAGCGGCCGATTTGGTTGCAACTGCTTTTTAGCTCAGGCGAAAATAGCTCAATAGCCGCAGTCGTTGCGCAGCCAGCGTGCGTTCGCCCAGCCGGTGCGGCCGCCGATATCGACCTGGTACCAGTTTCCGCGGCGGTCGAAGATCTCGGTTTGATCGCCGTTGAACAATTGCCCGACCATGCGCGACGACGAGTTCGGCCGGACCCGAACGGCGAGAAAGCCGCTTCCCGTCGCCAGATTGTAGTGCCTGGAAAGGCCGTGCACCGTGCCTTCGCAATATTGCGCCCCGGCCGGCGTCGATGAGGCGAACGACAGCCCGGCCACAACCGCGGCGGCAGCCGCAATGGAAATCCCCCTGAACGACATGTCTCTGCTCCCCCAACCCGCCGCGCCCAGCCGCGGCCCCCGGCCACTCTACACCGGCAGAGGAACAATGCGAAGCTGTGCTGGCCGGTCCAGCGAGACGAACCCGCCGTCAGTTCGCCGCCTTCATCCAGTGCTGCATCGTCGTCACCGAGCGGGCAAGCTGCGGCGCCGGGTGGATTTCTTCGCCGAAGGTGGCCGCGGCGCGCCAGCCCCAGCGCGGATCGGCAAGAAAGGCGCGCGCCAGCGCCACCATGTCGGCGCGCCCGTCGGCGACGATCGCCTCGGCCTGTTTCGGATCGTCGATCAGGCCGACGGCCCGCGTCGGGATGCCGACGGCCTTGCGCACCGCTTCGGCCAGATGCACCTGGTAGCCGGGCCCGGAGGGCAGCTTCTGCAACGGTGAATTGCCGCCGCTCGAGCAGCAGAGATAGGCGACGCCGGCTTCCTTCAGCGCTTTTGCCACTTCGATCGCATCCTCGACCTCGAAGCCGCCATCGACCCATTCCTTGATCGACAGACGCGCCCCGAGCATCAGCCTCGGCACCGCCTTCTTCACCGCCTTGGCGATCTCGACGGCGAAACGCATGCGGTTTTCCAGCGAGCCGCCCCAGCGGTCGGTGCGCCGGTTGGAGAGCGGCGACAGGAACTGGAAGATCAGATAGCCATGCGCGGCATGCAGCTCGATGAAGTCGAAGCCGGCGCGCTCGGCCCGCCGTGCCGCTTCTGCGAAGCGTTCGATGATTTGCAGGATCTCGTCGTCCTCCAGCGCCCGCGGCACCTGCCAGCCGGTGTCGTAGGCGATCGCCGAGGCCGACACGATCGGCCACGGATCCTGATCGGCATGCAGCGGGCCGCCGCCCTCCCAGGGTTTCCGGTTGGAGGCCTTGCGCCCGGCATGGGCAAGCTGCGTACCGAATTTCGTGCCCGGTGCGGCGACACGCTTGGCTGCATCCAGCGTGCGTCGCGCCGCCGCCTCGTTGTCCTCGGAATAGAGGCCGAGACAGCCATGCGAGATGCGGCCGCGCCGTTCGACATCGGTCATCTCGACGGTGACCATGCCGGCGCCGGACATCGCCAGGTTCATCCAGTGATAGAGGTGCCAATCGCTGGCCGAGCCGTCCTCGGCCGAATACTGGCACATCGGCGCGACCGCGATGCGGTTGGGGAAGGTCAGGCCGTCGAGGGTGATCGGCTGGAAAAGCGATGAGGTCATAAAAAACTCCGGAAAGTGTTGCCGCTATTTAGGCAGCCGATTGTGCCAGCGCCAGACACGAGACGGTGAACCGGCGCTCTGGACCAATTGGTGGCCCGATTGCACGAACCGCCGTTCGCGGCTACGCCTTGCCGCGGCAGCAGGGAGTCCACCATGGAAGATCGCATTCGCATCCGCTCCGAGGAAGTCCTTTCCGACGAGTGGGCGGTTTTGAAAAAGACCGTCTTCGACTACCGCCGGCGCGACGGCAAATGGGAAACGCACACCCGCCAGACCTACGATCGCGGCGACGGCGCGGTGATCCTGCCTTTCGATCCGGAGCGCTCGACGGTGCTTCTGGTGCGGCAGTTCCGCTACCCGGCCTACGTAACCGGCCACAAGGAGCCGCTGATCGAGGCCTGTGCCGGGCTGCTCGACGAAGACGATCCCGAAACCTGCATCCGCAAGGAGGCCGAGGAGGAACTCGGCTACCGCTTGAAGGACGTGCAGCGGCTGTTTTCGCCCTATATGAGCCCCGGCAGCGTGACTGAGCGGCTCTGGTTCTTCGTCGCCCGCTACTCGCCTGCCGACCGCATTTCCGACGGCGGCGGTGCGCATGACGAAGGCGAAGACATCGAGGTTTTGGAAATGCCGATCGACGAGGCACTGGCCGGCATCCACGACGGTCGCATCATCGACGCCAAGACGATTATTTTGATCCAGCACCTGAAGCTGAACCCGGTCGGGAAGTGAAGGGTGGCGGATGTCAGGCGGGCACTGGAATCCTGCCGTTGCAATTTGAGATCGTTAGCGCAGCGTCAGTGCGCGCTCCATATCGGCGTCTTTTGAGCGATTTATGCTGTCGACAAAATCGCGATACGCTTGCTCGGTATCTTTCGAAAAACGGTCTGTAGCGACTTGCTCGAGAATTCTTTTCGCGCCTTCGCTTCTCTTGTCCTTCATGCTCTGTCCAGTGTCCTTTGCCTTCATGTCTGCGCACTCCCGTCGGAATCACCGTTAGGTCGCTTGCTGGCGAGCCATGTAACGCGAATTTATGGCAGGATCAAAGTAATGCTTGCGCTTGATCCACACCAGACCCTCTGACCTCGTAATCACGGCCACATCAACAGGACCGCCGACAGATGCCGAGGGCTTCGTCACCTTTTCCTTCAACGATTGAAGATTGATTAAGGTTTCAGCCAATTCTGCGAGTTCGTCGACCGGCAATGCCCCAAGGATCCGACGCATCGGAATAGCGTGCTCCTTTCGAGCGCGGTCCATGACAGCATCACTGATCGCTTTCCGTGCTTGGCCTATAAGATCGCCGAGGTTTGCAATTTTGGCCGGATCGAAGCCAACCGCCTTTCCAAGTTCATCAATAAATGACGCAAGCCCTTCAACTACAGCACCCATTGTGGACGAGTAGACGTCTCTACTGACGCCCGCCGAGAAAGTGTCAGCCATGTTTCGTTGCGCAAACGGCTCCATCCAGGCGGGCAACTCGTGGTCAATGTTGATGCTTTCACCGGCCAGGTGGACGTGGTGACCGGCGAGCATTCCGAATGACGTGTATGGCGCCATCGACGGAAATACGTTGCGATCGCCGAAACCAGCGAAGACCAAGCCAGCAGTGCTCATGTGATCCTGAGGCTGTTTGAAGACATCTGTCACCGCAACGGTAATAAGCTTCTCAAGGTCATCAACTTCCGGCAATTTGAATGTAGAAATCAAATCTCTTACGTACGCTATCATCTCGTCGTGAACAGAAATTATGGCCTCTTCGAGATTTTTCTCGTCGATGCATGGCAATATGTTGACGCCCGCAAGCTCCTTTTCTTTCGTGGCAACCGCGTCTTGAACCGCTTTCTTTTGATCTTCCGGAATTTTTGAATTATGCGAGGGCACGACTAGCATCGTGAAAATGGCCGAGCGAACTGCTTCGAGAAATGCCTCGTGCTGCACAGAAGCAGGGAACATTGTATTGTTCCCATCGATATATGAAAAGAACTCAGTTGCATATTCAGCGACCGAGTTGAACGATTTATCACCTAGATACCGCCGAAAATCCTTGATAACAACTTCCCACGGCACTTTGAGAAGATCGGCAGAATCAAAGATCATCACTCCGACAGGGTGACTGTTTGACAGCTGGAATATTTTGTTGGCGCCCTTGAAGTAACGTTCTTCGCGGCCGTTTTCGCCCCAATATGTCACAGTGGTCGCGCTATCAGCTGCTAGAACGACCGCCAATCTATTCATTACGCAAATTTCTGCGGTCACGACTCTCCCCCCGAAGATTGCCCGCTAAACTGCTCTCATCCAGTACCTTTGTCTACTATGGAGGGTATCCTCTGTTAGCAAAAATGCAGTCACGTTTAGGGTTGGTTTGGTGCGGACGACGGACTCGAACCCGTACGATCAGAGATCGAGGCATTTTAAGTCCCTTGCGAGGCTTGGTGTGGGCGACGGGATTTGAACCCGTAAGTGCTTGAAACACCGGCAGATTTTAAGTCTGCTGCGTATACCAGTTCCGCCACGCCCACTTCCCACATTGTGGGGAAATCCCACCGGTCTCCCACATGGCTTTCCCACACGGTCGGCTTAGGATTTGCCGTTCACTACCACGAGCCTCGGAGCCGCGCCACCTTCGAGGCGGTCAGGTTGTCGAGCAAGTGATTGGGTGCGAGGTGGGCGTAGTTCAGGGTGGTCTGGATCGACTTTTGACCCATCCAGATTTGGACGCGCCGGATGTCGATGCCACGGATGATCTGCCACGAGCAGCACGTATGCCGCGTTGTGTAGACCACGGTGTCGGACAGTCCTGGGATGTGTTCGCGGATGCTGCGCCACACCTCTATGACCTCCCACTTGCCGATGTCGCAGAGGTCGCTGTGCTGCATCAGACGATGGATGCCCTTGCGGTTCTGAGCCATCAGGCGACTGCCGGGAGATCGTGGTCGTGATGCGTTAATGGGTTGGCTGGACTAGCTTTGAAGGCGATGTCCTAAACACCGTCCTCTCCTACTCCAATGCGAGCGCCTAGTTTCCCGCAAGTTGAGATCAGCAAGGCGCCTCGCAGCGCCCTTGAACGTGGTGTCCATGATGCTTTTCTGTGTTTTTGTGGGGGGCAGGCTTTTCTTGGCCACGACTTATGAATAGTAGAAGGTAACGAGCGCTATATTTCGGCGATCTCTAATTTAGGAGTATATGATTTGTGGTGGTCAAGGTTCAAAAGAGGTTTTGCAGGAACATGGGAGGATAGACTGGACGGGATATTCTCATTGGAGATCGACTATGCTGGGAAATCCATTCTCGATGTTGGCTGCAATATGGGTGTTGTCGCCTATGAGATATCCAAGCTGAAACCCAGTTCGATCCACGGGATCGGCCAAGCCGCACATCGAGACCGCAAAGATGTTGTTGAGTGGCTCCCCGGTACATGCCAGGTTCGATCGCCTAAACCTCGGCAGCCGGCGCCTCGGCAATATCCTTCTACCGAAATACGATATCGTCCTGCTGCTGGCCGTCTATCAGCACATGCAGCGCAACATCGGCCCGGACAAGGCACGAAGGGTGCTTTCCAATATTGTGAGGCGCACCTCGAACGTCGTTGCCCGCGTTCCGCCTGGAACGGATGGCGAATTTATCGAAACGCTTTCTGACGAGGGGTTCAAGGTTAAGAGCACTCACACATCACCTCTTGGCAGTCATGTGCTGGTGCTTGAGAAACCGCCTCACGCACCTCTAAGATTGTGCTGATTTAATTCGATTTCCTCTTCTGGAGCCACCCTTGGCGTAGTTGTCTAACTCGTCGTCACCTGGAAATGTTTTTAGCGGCAGCTTCCGCGGCTACCGCGAATGCGCGTCCCCCGTTCGCAGGATGCGTTCGGGCGCTCTGCCCTGATAGACTCCAATTGGCAAGTGGATCGGCGCGCCGATACTCGACGCCGTCCTCTACAGACACTGGGAGATTGTCATGCTCAAGCTTGCCTCTGCCCTGGCACTGCTGCTTGTTGGGACGGCGCCTCTGTTTGCCGATGAGATGCCGATGAACGCCAAAGACATCAAATGGGGCCCTGCTCCTGCTGTCATTCCCGCTGGCGCGGAAATGGCTGTTGTCGCTGGAGATCCCTCAAAGGACGGCGCTTTTGTGCTGCGGTTGAAGACACCTGCGGGCTACAAAATTGCCGCACATAATCATCCCACCACGGAATACGTAACGGTGCTTTCCGGCAACTTCCATATTGGAATGGGCGATAAGTTCGACGAGGCGAAAGGCGTCGAACTGACTGCTGGCGGTTTCGGCGTCGCGCCGGCCGGAATGAATCACTTCGCCTGGACGACAAGCGATACGATCATCCAGGTTCATGGCGAGGGGCCATTCAAGATCACCTACGTCAACCCGGCAGACGATCCGAGCAAGAAATGACAGTTCGGGATCGAATTGATTTCGGCTGAAGGCTCGAACGAGTGCGTCGAACGCCGCGACCGTCGATTCAGAAGGATCCTCTAACCAGACGAAAGCTGCTTGGCCGCAACGGAATCGTATTCCGCTTGGGCCATTTTGCCGTGAATGGCGCCATAACAGAAAAACCCGCCTCGGGAGGCGGGTCGTTGGAGCCAATTGGCACCATACCCAAATTAGTAGCATAGCTGCCGGCACAAAGCAAGAACAAAGTTGCTGCGGCCGGCACAAAATGCCCTTGGCGATTGGCGAAGGCCATGGCGCATCGATCTCCCTCCTAGAGGGGGAGATGGCCGGCAGGCCAGAGGGGGTCGTCGCGCGTGGATAGGCGACCCCTCTGTCGCTTTCGGCGACATCTCCCCCTCGAGGGCAGGGCTATCGCAGATGGAACGCCGAGGCTTTCGCTCTACGACGTACCCCCACCCCTAACCCCTCCCCACAAGGGGGAGGGAGACTTCCGTTGGCGCTGACCTCGGCAAATTTGCCTGCCTTTCGGCGCCAAAAGGGGAAGTAAGGGCGCGCGGCAGCATTCCCTCCCCCTTGTGGGGAGGGTTAGGGTGGGGGTCCATCTTCGTAAGAATCCAAATGCGACAGCCCTGCCTCGAGGGGGGAGATCTGCAACTTCGCCGTCCGCGCTTACTTCCTCGCTGGTCAAAATCCTCGCGGCTTGGCACAGTCGGGCAAAGAGGAGCCTGTTGATGCCGAAGACCGCCAATGCGACGAAACCAAAACCCTGGCCCGAGATGGCGACGCATCTGGTCGATGTCGCCATGGGCCGCAAGCCCGCCGATCTCGTCATCCGCAACGGGCGCTGGGTCAACGTCCATTCGGGCGAGATCATCGCCGGCACCGACATCGCCATTGCCGGCGGCCGCTTTGCCTATTGCGGGCCGAACGCCGGCCATGCCATCGGCCAGGGCACCAAGGTGGTCGATGCCGGCGGCCGCTATCTGGTGCCGGGGCTTTGCGACGCGCATATGCATGTCGAGAGCGGCATGGTGACGGTGACGGAATTCTGCCGCGCGGTGATCCCGCATGGCACAACTTCGATGTTCATCGATCCGCATGAGATCGCCAACGTGCTCGGCCTGCCGGGCGTGCGGCTGATGCATGACGAGGCCGTCGCCATGCCGGTCAATGTACTCGTGCAGATGCCGTCCTGCGTGCCTTCGGCACCGGGGCTGGAGCATGCCGGCGCCGAACTGACCGTCGCCGACGTTGCCGAAGCGATGAGCTGGGAAAACATCATCGGGCTCGGCGAGGTGATGAATTTTCCCGGCGTCGCCGCCAACGATCCGGTGATGTCGGGCGAGATCGCCGCGACGGTGAGGGCCGGCAAGACGGTCGGCGGGCATTATGCCTCGCGCGATCTCGGCCTGCCGTTCCACGGCTATGTCGCCGGCGGCCCCGAGGACGATCACGAAGGCACGCGCGCCGAGGACGCCATCGCGCGCGTCCGCCAGGGCATGAAGGCGATGCTGCGGCTGGGCTCGGCCTGGTACGACGTGGCCTCGCAGATCAAGGCGGTGACCGAGAGCGGCCTCGACCCGCGCAACTTCATCCTGTGCACCGACGACAGCCACTCCGGCACGCTGGTGCACGAAGGCCATATGGACCGGGTCGTGCGCCACGCCATCAGCCAGGGCTTGAAGCCGGTGACGGCGATCCAGATGGCGACGCTCAACACCGCCCAGCATTTCCGGCTGGAGCGCGAGATCGGCTCGATCGCGCCGGGACGGCTCGCCGATCTGCTGATCGTCTCCGACCTCGCCGAAATGACCATCGACGAGGTCTATGGCCGCGGCGTCAGGCTGGCCAAGGGCGGCAAGCTCGAAATCGACATTCCGGCCTACGACTATCCGAAGACGGCGAAGAACACCGTCAAGCTCGGCAGGAAGCTCAAGCCCGGCGACTTCGACATCGCCGCACCCATGGGCGCCAACGAGGTGCGGGTGCGCGTCATCGGCGTGATCGAGAATCAGGCGCCGACGCGGGCGCTGGAGGCCGATCTTGCCGTCGAGGACGGGCTGGTCGCCATGGACCGCCGCAACGATGTCTGCCAGATCGCGCTGGTCGAGCGCCACAAGGGCACCGGCGGCGTCACCAACGCCTTCGTCTCCGGCTTCGGCTATATCGGCGATTGCGCCATGGCGTCGAGCGTGGCCCACGATGCCCACCACATCATCGTCGTCGGCACCAACAAGCAGGATATGGCTCTGGCCGTGAACCGGCTGGGCGAGGTCGGCGGCGGCGTCGTGCTGTTTTCCAACGGCAAGGAGCTGGCGCTGGTCGAAATGCGGATCGCCGGGCTGATGTCGGACGAGCGCGCCGAAATCGTCGCCGCCAAGGCCGACAAGCTCAGCGACGCCATGCGGCAGATGGGCTGCTCGCTCAACAACGCCTACATGCAGCACTCGCTGCTGGCGCTGGTCGTCATCCCCGAGCTCAGAATTTCCGACGTCGGCCTGATTGACGTGACAACTTTTCAGAAGGTTGATTTGTTCGTTTGAAGAATCATTGAACCCTGGAGGGACAGCGCCCCCCTCTGTCCTGCCGGACATCTCCCCCTCAAGGGGGGAGATTGGCAGTTTCGTCGACAGCGCGTTGTTCGTCAGAGTTGGAGATTGGCGAAAGCCGAAAGTGGCGGCCAATCTCCCCACTAGAGGGGGAGATGTCCGGCAGGACAGAGGGGGGCGCGAAGGATCGCTGCCGTGCGCTTTGTTCCGAACTGACGTCAACAGTGACCGCTCAGCGATCGCTCACCCGCCGGTGGCGATGGTCAGCACTTTGAACGGCGTGGTGATGACGATTTCGGCGACCGAGCCGACGGCCTTGCCGAGGCCCTGGCCGAGATTGTCGAGCTGGGCCGGCGCGGTCTCTTCGGAGGCGAGGCCGGCCGGGGCGCGCAGGCGGTCGCCGAGCAGCTGCACCAGGAACGGGTTGTCGGCGAATTTGGCGTGGTTCAGCCGGTCGCCGCCCTTGGTCTTGGTCAGGTCGACCACCGAGACGCCATAGCTGGCGAGGTCGGCCGCGTCGCCATAGTCGCCGACGCGTGGCTTGTCGCCGGAGATCAGGGTCGACAGCCTGAGCGCCCGGTCGTCGCCCGAAAGCAGCACGGCGAACGGCTTGTCGGGCTTGCCGTAGCGGTTCATCTGCTTCTTGAACACGTCGACGTCGATATCGGGTGAGGCCAGGATGACGTAGCCGAGCTTGCCGCCGAGGTCGCGGTCGCCGGTGATGGCAAGCTGGCGCAACGCTTCCATGGTCACCCAGGTCCCCATCGAATGGGCAATGATGTCGATGCTCTTGGCGCGGCTCTTGGCGAGCATGCGCAGCGTCGCTTCGAGATCGTCGCGCGCCGCATTGGCGCTTTCCTTGTCGTAGATGTAGCCGGTCGTCTTGCCGCTCGACGCCCACGAAAACAGCACCGGCGTGCCTGGGTATTTCGTGTCGTGCGCGATCTGCGTCAGCCGGTAGATACCGTCATCGAAGCCGTTGTTGAAGCCGTGCACGAAAACCAGCGCGCGGTCGCCGCGCATGGCGATGTCGGCGCCGACCGCCTTGGCGAATTGCGGCGCGCCTTCGTAGAAGGTGACGCCGGTCGCCGTGAAATCCTTCGCCGGATTGCTGTTGGCCGAGCCCTTGACCCGCTCGATGGCGCCGAGCTGGTGGATTTTGGGCACCGTCACCTCGACGCTGGCAAAGCTGGTGGTCGGCGAACGGTCGCCGTCGAACACCTGCCGGGGCTCTTTCATTGCCTTTTGCCGGGTTGTGGCGACGAAGATCCTGTGCGTCGCCGCAATGTCCGAAGCAGGCACGATGATCGTCGTCTTGTTGAGCAGATCGTGCGTGTTCTGGCCGGCGCAGCCGGTAACCGCGAGCGCGAACGCAACGACGAGAAAGATCTTCGAAGGCACGATCACGCGGGCTCCCGCAAAGGCGACGTCGAGCCGGAGACGTCTTGGCCTATTCGATAGAGGCAGAGGCCGGCACGGTCCAGTTCAAACTGTTCCGATGGTGCGGCAATGGTCAACGGTCGCTGCCGCGCAATGCAGCTATTGTCCGACCGAGGCGATGCGGTCTGTCACCTCGCGGTCGCTGGCAAACCCGTCATCCTCGCGCAGCTTCTGGCCGATCAACTGCACCAATTCCGGATTATCGGCGAATTTGGTGTGGTTGAAGCGGTCGGTTCCCTTGACGCTGGAGAGATCGACGACCGACACGCCATAGCTGGCGAGGTCGGCGGCGTTCTTGTAGTCGCCGACGCGCGGCCGCGCACCGGCGATCAGGCCGGAGAGCCGCAGCGCCCGGTCGTCGTCGGAGAGCAGCAGGATGAACGGCTTGTCCGGCTTGCCGTAGCGGCGCATCTGGCTCTTGAACACGTCGACGTCGATGTCGGGCGAGGCCAGCACGACGTCGCCGAGCTTGCCGCCCAGATCACGGTCGCCGGTGATGGCGAGCTGGCGCAACGCCTCCATGGTAACCCAGGTCCCCAGCGAATGGGCAACGATGTCGATGCGTCGCGCGCCGGTCTGCGCCAGCATTCTCAACGTCACTTCCAGCTGGTCGCGGGCAACGCTGGCGCTTTCCTTGTCGTAGACGTAGTCGGTGGTCTTGGCGCCCGACGCCCAGGAAAACAGCACCGGCGTGCCCGGATAGCCGGAATCATGGGTGATCTGGGTGACGCGGTAGACTGCGTCGTCGAAGCCGGTGTTGTAGCCGTGGACGAAGACCATGACACGGCCGCCGCGCGCCGCGATGTCGGCGCTGAGGGCGCTGGAGAATTTCGGCTGGGTGTCGTAGCCGACGACCTCGGAAGCCATGAAGTATTTGGCCGGATCGTCCGACTTGCCGCGCGAGCGCCGCTCGATCTGGCCTGTCTTGTGAATGCCGGGGACGGTGACGTTGACGCGGGCATAGTTCAGCGTCGCCGAACGCTCGCCGTCGAAGACCTTGTTGGGATCGTCGGAGCGCTTGCGCGTCGTGGCGATGAAGATCGAGTGATTGCCGGCGATTTCCGTCACCGGCACTGCCATCATGGCGCTGCCGAGCAGTTCCTCGGTTTGGCGGCCGCCGCAGCCGGCGAGCAGCGCGGCAAGGACAATGATGCAAATCGTCTTCAAGGGCACTTAAGCAATTCCACTCCGGCCTGACCAAAGGCCCATCCACCTCCGCCGCACCTCCCGGACAGGCGAAGTGCGGCAGAAGTAAGTCGCAGGCGCCCGAAATGCGCTCAGCGCCGCGCGACTGCCATCGCACTGTTGCGCGAAAGCCAGAACGGCGGCAGGAACGCCGGAATGTTGGAAAACGGCAGCACTTCCGGCTTCAGTCTTATGCCAAGCACGTCGCGCATGAAGGCGCGGCGCGCCTCGATGCGGCGCCAGGCTTCGGGATAGCGCGCCGCGATCTCTTCGCGCAGCGCCTCGTCGGCCAGCGCGATGCCGTCCTCGATGTTTGTGGTGAAATAATCGGTGCCGGTCGCCGGGATGATGTCGACCTGCAACGCCATGCCCGACTTCAATCTGATGTCGGAGCCGGAAAATACCGGCGAATGCATCCATTCGTCGATATGGATGAGATGGCCGGGGTTGAGCGCTACGCCGAAGAACCGATCGCCGATGCGCTCGTGCACCGCTTGCCACAACGCGCCGCCGGGAACGCCGATGCCGACCGTCTCGTACCAGTCGACGACGGCGCAGAAATAGGGCGCGACCAGCTTCTCGACATAGTCCTGGATGCCCCTCGGAAGCTCGGCCGCGTCCTCGACCAGAAAACCGGCGCGGGCATTGAGCGAGCCCTGGATGCCATAGGCCATGGTGATCGGGTCGCCGCGCTTGATGACGTCAAGACGCGGGCTCGGCAGGCCATAGGCCGCCCGCCTGCCGGCCGACAGCATCGGGTGGCAGCATTGCGGCAGGCCGTTGATGCCCATCAGCCGCGCCGCCTGCAATTCGGTCATGCCGGGTTCGATGCCTTGCAGGACATTGCGCAGGCCTTGCGAGGAATAGGTCGCGGCGAATTCGAACGCGGCCAGTTGGTCGGCCTCGTTGATGGCGCGCAGGCCGTCGGCAGGGTTCATCAAAAGGTTCGCCGCGTTGATGATCACGCCCCTATCGCCGGCAAGGCTGCGCAGCGTGTCGGCGATGAAGGACGGCAGGTCGAGCGTCGTTTCGCCAAAACCCGCATCGCCGGGGCCGAACGGCTTCCAGCCGATGGCGCCGATGCGCTGGCCGGCTTTCAGGCCGCAACCGACGAGGATGTCGGCCAGCGGTTGCGAGCGGTCGCGCGGCTGCGCCGGCAGCGAAAACGTCTGGTAGAGCACGCGCTCGTACGGCCCGTCGCAGATCTCGGCATAGCCCCAGCCCTCATTGCCGACCAGCAGTTTCGGCGGCTTGCCGGGAACGATGACCAGCAGCGTCTCCTCGAAGCGCGGATCGTAGCCGCAGAGGTAGGCGACATTGGCCGCATGTTCGCGGTCGCCATAGACGACGAAGGCATCGAACCCGCCGCGCGCGACCAGTGCCGCTATGCGGGCCTCATAGGTGGCGCGCGTAACCAGCGGCATCACCGTCGGCTCGCCGAACTCCGGCAGCGACACGGTTTTCTGGGCCACCGATGCGACAGGCATGAACACACGCTCCTAACGGCCAACGAGGTTTTGGGAACACCCTTTCGGGTGGCCGGACAATGGCTTCGCGAGGCCGGATATGCAATAGCGGGACCGAATTCGCCTAGCCTGTGGGGTGCTCCAGCCATGACCAGTTTCTCCTCTCGCGTCGCTGCCGCCGCTGCCGCGATCCGCGAGATCTTTCCGGAGACGCCGCTGCAGGAAAACGACTATCTGTCGAAGAAGACCGGCGCGCGGGTGCTGCTGAAGCGCGAGGACCTGACGCCGGTGCGCTCCTACAAGATCCGGGGCGCCTTCAACTTCTTCCGCAAGACGCTCGCCGCCGGCAACGCTGCCGAGCTGTTTGTCTGCGCCTCGGCCGGCAATCATGCGCAGGGCTTTGCCTTCGTCTGCCGCCATTTCGGCAAGAAGGGCGTCGTCTTCATGCCGGTGACCACGCCGCAGCAGAAGATCGACAAGACGCGGCTGTTCGGCGGCGCGTTCGTCGAGATCAGGCTGGTCGGCGATTTCTTCGACGACTGCTACCGCGCGGCACTTGAATTCACCGAAACTGCCGGCGCCCACATGGTGCCGCCGTTCGACCACAAGGACATCATCGAAGGGCAGGCGACCGTCGCCTATGAGATATCAGGCCAGATGCCCGGCGCGCGCATGGCTGATATCGTCATGCTGCCGGTCGGCGGCGGCGGCCTGGCCGCCGGCGTCACCCATTATTTCGCCGACCAGCACCGCGAAACGCGCTTCGTCTTTTGCGAGCCGGCCGGCGCCCCGAGTTTGAGCGAGAGCCTTGCCGCCGGAAAGCGGATCAAGCTCGCCAAGGTCGACAATTTCGTCGACGGCGCAGCAGTGGCCGAGATCGGCCGCGAGCCGTTGCGCCACCTGAAGGAGTTTGCCACCGACACCGTGCGGCTGATCCCGGAAAACCGGCTCTGCGCGACCATGATCGAAATGCTCAATGTCGAAGGCGTCGTGCTCGAGCCGGCCGGCGCGCTGGCGATCGATGCGCTCAAGGATTTTTCCAGGAAGGAAATCAGGGGCAAGACCATCGTTGCCGTGGTGTCGGGCGGCAATTTCGATTTCGAGCGGCTGCCGGATGTGAAGGAACGGGCGCTGCGGTTCGAGGGCTTGAAGAAATACTTCATCATCCGCTTCCCGCAACGGCCCGGCGCGCTGCGCGATTTCCTCGAATTGCTGGGTCCCGACGACGATATCGCCCGCTTCGAATATCTGAAGAAATCGGCGCGCAATTTCGGTTCGGTGCTGATCGGCATCGAAACCAAGGACCGCCGCAATTTCGACCTGCTCAAGGCGAATTTCGACGCCGAGAGCGTCCATTACCAGGACATCACGGACAACGAGACGCTCGCCGGGTTCATCATATGAGCAGCAACGATCTTCCGAACGCTCCGGCGAAGGATTTTATCGCGCTGTTTTCCGGCATCAATGTCGGCGGCAACCGCATCGTTAAGATGGCGGAACTCAGGTCATTTTTGGAGCAGCTCGGCTTCTCCGATGTCGCCACCTATGTGCAGAGCGGCAACGCCGTGTTCCGGTCGCCAGATGGCGATGGGGCGACGCTGACCAAGCGGTTGGAAGCGGAATTCGAGAAGAAATGGGGGTTCCATTCACGCATCATGGTGCGCGATCTCGGCTGGCTCGAGCGGCTGGCGGCGGACAATCCCTATCCGGAAGTGGCCGGCGAGCCGACCAAGCTGCATGCCTATGCGCTGGAGCGCCGGCCGACCGCCGAGGAGGTCGCCCGGCTGGCGGAAAAATGCACCGGGCCAGAACGCTTCGAGATCAAGGGCGACGTGCTCTACCTGCATGCGCCTGACGGGCTCGGCAAATCCGTGTTTGCCAATCAAATTCCGCGCGTTCTGAAGGTGCCGGGCACGGCGCGCAATTGGCGCACCGTGCTGATGCTGCTGGACATGGCCAAGGCCGGCGGTTGACAGGTCGTCTACGCGGTCGGAGCGCGTTTCCAGTCGAATGCCAGCTCTTCACGGAAGGCGAAGCGCTTGATGTGCTCGGCGACGACCGTTTCCAGGCGCTCGAGCGACCCGGCTTCATCGGTCGTCACGGCAATGTGCAGCGCAGCCGGGTCGGCATCGAGAACCGTGCGGCCGAGCGTCAGATCGATGGTGCCGTGGTTCGGGTCGAATTCGACGGGGAACTTGTGCGCCCAATGTTTGCACAGCTGCTGCAGATAGCGGCTGGCGTGTTCGGTGGCGACGTCGACATGGCTGGCCGGCATGAATGAATTCTCCTTGGGAATGCGGACGCGAAAACCGAACCAGGGCCCGCCTGCGTCCGTTCAAGATGGCGTGATCGGTTACCAGCTGCCGGTGTTCGGCATCGACGCCCACGGCTCGGCCTTCGGCTTGGCCGGACCTTTCTGCAACAGCTCGATCGAGATGCCGTCCGGCGATTTGACGAACGCCATGTTGCCGTCGCGCGGCGGCCGGTTGATGGTAACGCCCTTGTCCATCAGCCGCTGACAGGTGGCGTAGATGTCGTCGACCTCATAGGCGAGATGGCCGAAATTGCGGCCGCCCTTGTAGTCTTCCGGGTCCCAATTGTAGGTCAGCTCGACCAGCGGCGCTTTCTCGCTGATGCCGCTTTGCTCGTCTTCGGGGGCGGCAAGGAAGATCAGCGTGTAGCGGCCTTGCTCGTTTTCATGGCGGCGCACTTCCTTGAGGCCAAGCTTGTTGCAGTAGAAATCGAGCGAAGCATCGATGTCGGCGACACGGACCATGGTGTGCAGATAGCGCATGATTTCCTCCTTATGTTGCGTTGCGGCGCAACATAGGGGCGGCCCGGCCAAAGGGCAATTGGCCACGCTTGCCGGCGCCGGCAAACGGCAAATCCGCTATTCCTGTACGGAACCGTGAAAAAAGGCACGTCAGGTCTTGCACACACCGGAAGCCGCGGTGTTAATCTGATACCAAGAATCAGTTGCGGTGTTTGTTGAAAAAAGGGGGCGTTCTTATGGGGGAAAAGGCCTCTTTCATGGGGCGGGACGGGGCCGGTAACGATGCGTTGAAGCGGGATGAGAGCGCCGATACGGCCGATCTCATCGAAATCGCCGGCGCCATCAAATGGTTCGACGTGGCCAAGGGCTACGGTTTCATCCTTCCCGATGATGGTACTTCGGGCGACATCCTCCTCCATGTGACATGCCTTCGAAAGGACGGTTTTCAGACCGCCCTGGAAGGCGCCCGTGTCGTCTGCCTGGTCAAGCAGGGCGAGCGCGGGTTGCAGGCCTTCCGCGTGCTCTCGATGGATGTCACCACGGCGGTGCATCCGGCGGAGCTGCAGGAGCAGCGCACCCATGTCGCGGTGACGCCGGAAAGCGGCCTCGAACGGGCGCTGGTCAAATGGTTCAACCGCACCAAGGGGTTCGGCTTTCTGACCCGGGGCGAGGGCACCGAGGACATTTTCGTCCACATGGAGACGCTGCGCCGCTACGGCATCACCGAACTCCGGCCGGGCCAGGTGGTGCTGGTCCGCTTCGGACGCGGCGACAAAGGCCTTATGGCTGCCGAAATTCACCCCGATATGGGTACCTTGCCGGTCTCGCATTAGTTCCGGCCGAGGATTTCATATGGTTCACAGCAACCGGCTGACGGCGGGCGCGCTCTGCGCCGGGATTTTCCTCATCGTCGCCGCAAGTGCGTTCTTCTATTTTCAGCAACCGAGCTCCGCCGACGGCAAGGCGATGATCCTTCCCGTCGACCCGGCGCCGCTGGTCGCGGTGACGAAGGCCGGCGAGCGTTCTTTTTCCGTGGAAATCGCCGACACGCCCGCCGAGCGCGAAGCCGGGCTGATGTTCCGCCGGCACATGGCCGACAATCACGGCATGCTGTTCGTGTTCGGCGCGCCGCAGGATGTGAGTTTCTGGATGAAGAACACGCCGATGCCGCTCGACCTGATCTTCGTCGGACAGGACGGCCGGATCCGGGCGATCGAGCAAGGCGAGCCGCAGTCGGAGGCGATCATCTCGCCGGACGAACCGGTGCGCTTCGTGCTCGAGCTCAAGGCGGGCACGGCCGCCAAAAAGGGCATTAAGGACGGCGACCTGCTGCGCCATCCGGCCATCGGCACGGCGCCGGGGCCGGCCATGCCGCCGCCCGACAAGGGCGATGCGCCGAGTGTCGATTCCGACTGAGCGGGCAGGATCTTCAGCCGATGCAGTTCTTCTCACATGACGGTTTCGACCTTGCTTTCCTTGACCGCCAGCCGGCATCGGGGCAGGGCGATCCGGTGCTGATGATCCACGGCTTTGCCTCGAGCCATTACGTCAACTGGGTGTCGCCCGGCTGGTTCAAGACGCTGAACGACGCCGGCTATCGTGCGATCGCCTTCGATAATCGCGGCCATGGCTCGTCGTCGAAGAGCTATGACGAAGCTGACTACACGCCGGCAAAAATGGCGTCGGACGCGGCAGCGCTTTTGAACCATCTCGGCATCGAACGCGCTCATGTCATGGGTTACTCGATGGGCGCGCGCATATCGGCCTTCCTGGCGCTCTCCGACCCGGACAAGGTGGCGACGCTGGTCTTCGGCGGTCTCGGCATCGGCATGGTCGACGGCGTCGGCGATTGGGATCCGATAGCCGACGCCCTTCTGGCCGACGATCCGTCAGGCACCAGCGATCCGCGCGGCCGCTCGTTCCGCGCCTTCGCCGATCAGACCCGCAGCGATCGCCGCGCGCTCGCCGCCTGCATCGCCACCTCGCGCGAATTGCTGAGCGAGGCCGACATTGCCCGCATTGCCCAGCCGACCTTGATTGCGGTGGGAACCAAGGACGACATCGGCGGCTCGCCGGATGAACTCGCCGCCCTGATGCCGAACGCCAGGGCTTTTCACATCGAAGGCCGCGACCATATGCTGGCGGTCGGCGACAAGACCTTCAAGCAGCGCGTGCTGGAGTTTTATGCCGAGCATCGGTTTTGATGGATGGCTGCCCAAAAGCGGCCATTGGGCCTGAAGCTGGGGTTCTTAGCGGTTTTGCAACGATACGGGAGTAACTAAGCGTGACGCGTGGATCGGTTCAAACCCGCAACGCGCTGAACGAGGGGCAGGGGATACGATGGCACAATGGGGAAGAAGCGACGCCGCTTTGCTGGGCGTCGTTGCGAAAAGCAGGTTCGGCGAATGGTCCGTTGTTCTAGCGCTGGCTGCATTGGTGGCAGGCGCGATGGCGATCACCGCGTTGATGGCAATGCCCAGCGACGCGTCCGTGCTTATCCAGCACAGTGTGACAGGCTTCTTCATGGCGGTATTTTTCCTGGTCGGGCCATTGGCGCATCTTACCGGCGCGGTCTTCGGGCTGATGGCGCTGGGTCGTCCAAACGACAATCGTTTGCTCGGCCTGGCTGGCATCGTGGTTAACGGCGCGTCGCTTGCCGCCGGGGTGTTTATGCTGTGGGCCATGGCATCGACCATAGGCGCGTTTACGTGATTTCGGGCAAATCTTCCGGACGCAAGTGGCCGACGCTTCGGGCTACGATCGGCGCGGGCTGTGCCCCAGCGCCCTGAGCGAGCGCGCCATGTTATGCCGGGCCTGGGTTTCGAAGCGCCGGCGGAATTCCTCGCTGTGGAAGATATGCGGACGCGCGAGGAAGCCCTCTAGCACTGCGGCACGGCCGGCCCGCCACATCGGCTCATCGACCCACTTATATTCGCGGCGGACCGCCTGTTCATAAGCGTCGAACGCCTCGGGCGCAGCACCCAGGATCGCCAGGTCCATGTCGAGGAACAGCGCCGCGTCGCGAACCGAATGCTGGTCGCCAAGGGGCGGCAATTCGTGGCCGGCGGTGGCAGTGATCATCGCCGCGATGTGGCCGAGGCGTTGTGCATCGGCGCGACCGGCGAGCTTTTCCTCGGCAAGTGCGGCACTCCTCGCCTCATTGTCCTTGGCGCGGCTGTCGTAGATCGCGTCGTGAAACCAGATCGCTGCCTCGACTGCTTCAGGATCATGCAACAACGCCTTGTAATCATTGGCCAGCGCCAGCATCGCCTCGATGTGGCCAAGGTCGTGGTAGTGGCGATCTTCGGCCTCATAGAGCGCGGAAAGCTCGCGCTTCAGGGTCTCGTCCATCAAGGTTGCGTTTTCCATGGCTGCTTGAAATTCCGCCAACCAAATCCATTTCACCAAGCACTAAGGAAAATTGAGTTCACCCGTGCTATGATCTGGCTTATAGGTGCGGCCGGAGAATAGGCAAGCCGCCAACCGAGACATTGAATGGCCGAGACATTGGATGGCCGGAGACATCAGATGAACAGCGTTACGATTTCCCGTCCCACCAGGGTGCAGCCGGTAGATCCGATCTGGCGTTCGATCCGCGACGAGGCGATGGAAGCGGTCAACCGCGATCCGCTGCTGGCGGCGTTCCTCTATTCGACCATCCTCAATCAGGAAAACCTGGAAGAAGCGGTCATTCACCGGCTGGCCGAGCGCCTCGCCCACCAGGACATCGGCTCCGACCTCATCCGCCAGACGTTCAAGGCGATGGCGGCCGACGACAAGGACTGGTCGACGACGGTGCGCGTCGATATCCAGGCCTATTACGACCGTGATCCGGCATGCGACCGCTTCATCATGCCGGTGCTCTACTTCAAGGGTTTTCACGCCATCCAGACGCACCGGCTGGCGCATTGGCTGTGGAACCAGGGCCGTCAGGACTTCGCGCTGTATTTGCAGAGCCGGTCGTCCTCGGTGTTCCAGACCGACATCAATCCGGCTGCCCGCATCGGCAAGGGCATCTTCCTCGACCACGCCACCGGCCTCGTCGTCGGCCAGACGGCGGTGATCGAGGACGACGTCTCGATCCTGCACGGCGTGACGCTGGGCGGCACCGGCAAGGCCGGCGGCGACCGCCATCCCAAGATCCGCTACGGCGTGCTGATCGGCGCCGGCGCCAAGATCCTCGGCAACATCGAGATCGGCCATTGCTCGAAGATCGCGGCCGGCTCGGTGGTGCTGTCGCCGGTACCGCACAACAAGACGGTTGCCGGCGTGCCGGCCCGCGTCGTCGGCGAGACCGGCTGCGACCAGCCTTCGCGGCAGATGGACCAGCTGTTGCCATCGCAGACGATGGACCACGTCGTCAGCTTCGACATCTGAGTGCTCGGGCAGGGGCTGAATTCCTGCCCCCCATGCCGGCTTGCCTTTACATGGCCATTGTCGACGTGCCAGAAGCGCGCTCAAACGATGAAGCCGACGATCGGAGAAGACTGTTGAAGCCGGACGAAATCAGAAAGCTGGATGCCTATTTCAAGCGCACCTTCCAGAACCCTAAACTCGAAGTGAAGGCGCGGCCGCGCAAGGAAGATTCGGCCGAGGTCTATGTCGGAGACGAGTTCCTTGGCATCGTCTTCAAGGACGAGGACGACGGCGACTATAATTTCTCGATGGCGATCCTCGACATCGATCTGGCCTGAGCTGGGAGTTTAGCTGCCCGCTACGCCTCAAGTGCTGCGGCGGTACGGAACCTTGCAGGACGCCGGTGGGACAGCGCCCCTCTGGCCTGCCCATCTCCCCCAGGAGGGGGGAGATGGGCAGCCTCGGCGCCGCGCTCTTCTTGCAACATTGGAGATTGGCGAAAGCCAAGATGATGGCCGATCTCCCCCCTCGTGGGGGAGATGTCCGGCAGGACAGAGAGGGGCGCGAAGGATCGCTACGGAACGGCTCGTTTCGTTGCTTATCGCCCGGTCTTCTGCACACGCGCTGCTTCGGCAGAAATCGCCGCGTCGAGCCCCTGCCAGTCGCCCAGGAATTCCCGGGGGAAGCGGTAGGTGAGGCTGAGATTGTCGCCGACCAGGATGTCGCGTTCGCAGGGCGCCACCGATTCGTCCGCGCTCGGGCCGCTCAGGCAGCGTGCGACGAACGGATCCTTGCCGGGGCGATCGGCGACCGCCAGCACTTCGTTGAGATAGCCTGATTTTTCGCTGAAGGCGTAAAGCGTGGTGCCGCCAGGGCCGGGCGTACCCGGCTTGGCGATCAGCGCGCTGTAGATCGGCGCGAAGCGGCCGCTCATGTCGCGCGACATCATCTGCGGCTCGAACGACAGGAAGACGATGTCCTTGCTGGGTCCGGTGTGGTTGAAGTCGTTGCGGGCAGCCTCGCTGTAGCCGTCCATCTCGGGATAGCGCAGATAGAGGTCGAGTCGCGAGGCGATGCCGTCGCGCCGGGCCTGGGCAAAGCGGATGACATTGGCCGGCACGGCGATGACGTTGTTGCCGATGACGACCCTGTGGACCGTGGTGTCGTCGGTGTACCCGGCCATGGCGATCGAGCGGCCGAACCATTTGCCGCCGAGGCTGATCGCCACCGAAAGCAGCGCCAGCGTCGCGAATGCATAAAACACCCGCCTCATCAGCGTCGAATCGACGACGCTGAGTTGCGGGCCCTCAGTGGCGGCTGCCTGCTTCATCGCGACCCTCATTTGCCGTCCCATCGGGTGTACCTGAACGGCACATCTCGGCGCGGCACGGCTCTTGCTTCGCAGCTTTGCGGGCGACTGTGCGATTTCATGGTAAACGGAGGGTAAAGATGGGCCCGGTCGAACAAATCATATTCAGTTTTATGGCTGGGCTGACGGCTTGCGGCCTGGCCGGATCGGCGATGGAGCTGATCGCCGGCCGCAGGCTTGCCTTCGTCCAGCCCTATGTATCGTCGAAGCACATGCTGCGCTCACTCGCCGCGACGGCTTGCGCCGGGCCGCTGATGTTCGCCAACGAGGCGCTGGACGCCTGGCGCGAGCGTCGCATCTCGGTGCTGGGGCTGATCTCCTGCGGCTGTACGGCGACCATCTGGGCGCTGGCGCTGGGCATGGTGGTGATCGCCATTGCGTCCTGGGCGGCTTCGCTTCTAGGGTCTGGCAGCTTGTCGGTGTGAGACGATCTGGAGACAGCAATGCCGATCTACGCGATTGACGGAAAAGCGCCCGCCTTCGAGGACGCCGACAGCAACTGGATCGCGCCCGATGCCACCCTGATCGGCAATATCAGGATCGGCCGCAATGCCGGCTTCTGGTTCGGCGTCGTCGTCCGCGGCGACGACGAGCCGATCGTCGTCGGCGCCGACACAAACGTGCAGGAGCACACAATCATGCACACCGACGCCGGCTTTCCGCTGACCGTCGGCCAAGGCTGCACGATCGGCCACCGTGCCTTGCTGCACGGATGCACGATCGGCGACAACAGCCTGATCGGCATGGGCGCCATCGTGCTGAATGGGGCGAAGATCGGCAACAACTCGCTGGTCGGTGCCGGCGCGCTGGTCACCGAAGGCAAGCAATTTCCCGACAATTCGCTGATCGTCGGCTCGCCCGCGCGCGTCGTCAGGATGCTCGACGAGGACGCAGTCGCCAGGCTGCGCGCCTCGGCCGCGCATTATGTGGCAAACGGCAGGCGGTTCAGGGCGGGGCTGAGGAAGGTCTAGCCGACCCGGAAATGGCGGAGCCGGGCCTCAAGATATCGAAGCATAACCCCTTCCAAGTCAAACCGGCTGGGCGGTCGGCCGGAACAAGATCTCGTTGATATCGACGTCGTCGGGCTCGTTGATCGCGAAGGCGACCGTTCGGGCAAACGTATCTGGCCCCACGGCGATCTTGCTCACGAAGTCCCTGGTCCCCTGCTGGATATCCTTCTCGCTGATATGCTCGAGCAACTCTGTGCTGACAGCGCCCGGCGAGATCACCGTGGTGCGGATATTGTAGGGTTTCACCTCTTTCCGCAGACCCTCGGATAGCGCACGCACCGCGAACTTGGTGGCGCAATAGACCGCCGCACCCGGGTCGACCACATGGCCGTATACGGACGAGACATTGATAATGTGCCCCGATCGCTGCTCCTTCATGTACGGAAGCGCGGCCGCGATGCCGTAAAGGACGCCCTTGATGTTGACGTCGATCATCCGGTCCCATTCGTCGACCTTGAGCCGTTCGAGCGGGGCCAACGGCATGAGGCCCGCATTGTTGAGCATCACGTCGATGCGGCCGAATTCCCGGACCGCCGTGTTCACCAGGTTCTGGACCTGGCCGGCATCGGTGACGTCCGTAGTAACGGCCTTGGCTTTGTGCCCAGCGCCGGTCAGTTCCTGGACAAGGGCGTCGATGCGGTGTGACCGCCGTGCACCCAGGACCACGGAAGCGCCTCGTGCGGCAAGATGGCGTGCCGTCGCTTCACCGAGGCCGCTGCTGGCACCGGTGATGACGACGACCTTGTTCTCGATTCCTTCGGACATGAGATTCTCCTTGACAAGAATTGAAAGAGTTCAGGTGCGGGGGCCGGCCGAGGCGGCGAGCAAGGCCGATCCCGTGAGCAGGACGGCGGCGAGAAGGAAGGCGCTCCACCAGCCGGCCACGTCGAACAGCAGGCCTCCTGCAATAGCGCCGCCTGCGATCGCGAACTGGATCAGGGCGACCTGGAGTCCGCCCCCGGCCTCCAGGTCTTCAGGGATGAGCGTGCTCATCCAGGTGTTCCACGCCACCGGGATCGGGGTAGCGAACAGTCCCCAAAGAACCAGCAGGCCGGCCGTGGCGCGTGCAAACGGTCCAAAGGCAATCAGCAGTAGAGCGAAGACCGCGAGTGCACTCGGCAGCCCGATCAGCACGGCTGTGAGGTGCCGCCGGAGTATGAAGCCGACAATCGACAGTCCCGCCACGCCACCGAGGCCGACGCCCAATAGAGCCAGTGAGAGGGTGTTGACCTCAAGGCCCGTCACGTTTTCCAGAAACGGCCGCAGATAGATCGAGAGCGCGTTCTGCCCGATGAAAGCGAGCCCGGTCGCGCCCATGCCGATGGCGAATCTGCGATTCCGCAGCAGGCCGAACATGCTCGACACCGAGGCGATCTCTATCGGCGGCATCTTCGGGAGAACGGCCAACTGCCACACGAGCGCCGCAAGGCCGATGGGGACAGTGACGAAAAACGTTCCCCGCCATCCGATCAGCGATCCGAGGAAGCTGCCGACGGGCGCGGCGATCACCAATGCGAAGGCAGTGCCACCCTGGAGCAAGGCAATGGCCTTGGGCAGGTCGGGTCCCGCGGCCAGGCGGGCCAGAATGGCCGTCGACAGTGACCAGAAACCGCCGATCGCGATGCCCACCAGCGCCCGCCCGGCCAGGAAGACCAGGAAGTTGGGAGCAAGCGCCACCGCCAGGCTCGATGCGGCCAGCACTGCCGTATAGACCAGAACCACCGTCCGTCGATCGACGTTTCGCAACAGCGAGTTGCCGAAGAGGCTGGTAACCACGGCGAAGAATCCGGATACCGCGATTGCCTGGCCTGCCTGACCCTCGGAGACGGCCAGATCCTGAGCGATCGGGGTGAGCAGGCTCACCGGGAGGAACTCCAGTCCGACCAGAAGGAAGGTCAGCAGCGACAGGCAGACCACCGCAGACCATGGGGTCGTCCCGCTGTCAGCAGCAGTGGCCCCGTCCAGCACGAAATCGATGGTCATAAGGCAGTCTCCTGTCCGTTTCCGAACTAAGTAGTCGGGCTGGCCAAATGCGACTAGCGGGTATAATTTTGATGTGGTTGTGAATGAGGCTCATCAATGCCACGCGACGAGTTCGCCGAAATGCGCGCGTTCCTGGAGATCACCCGGACGCGGAGCTTCACCCGAGCAGCCGCCAAGCTCGGGGTCACTCCTTCGGCCCTTAGCCACACCATCAAGTCGCTGGAGTCGCGGCTTGGCGTCCGTCTTCTGTCTCGCACCACGCGCGACGTGGCCCCGACGGCGGCCGGTCAACGCCTCAAGGAAGGCATCGAACCGCATTTCGAAGGCATCGCGGCTGAGGTCAGCGCTCTCGGCGTCCTTCGCGACAGGCCGTCCGGCAACATTCGCCTGGTGTGCACCGATGATTCGGTCGACATTGTCTTCCGCGCCCGGCTGCCAAAGTTCCTGAGCGACTTCCCCGATATCAATGTCGAGTTGGTGGTCGACAACGCCTTCACCAACATCGTCGAGCGCCAGTTCGATGCCGGCGTGCGTCTGGGCGAGTCCATTGCCCGGGATATGGTAGCCGTGCGCATCGGAGCCGACGTGACCTACACTGTGGTCGGCTCACCCCATTACTTCGCCCACCGGACACCGCCGGAGACGCCGCAGGAGCTGACCGACCATAACTGCATCAACTACCGGCTGCCGACGTCAGGATCGGTCTATGCCTGGGAATTGCGGGAAGGAGCGCGCGAGTTCAATGCTCGGGTCGAGGGACAACTGACGCTTAACAACATGGGGCCGGCGATCCAGGCCGCGCTTGACGGAGTGGGCTTGGCCTATCTGCCGCGCGAACTCGTCCTTCCTCACATTGAGAGTGGCCTTCTCCAGGAAGTCCTGACCAAATGGTGCCCAACGTTCCAGGGTTACCACCTGTACTATCCAAGCCGGCGCCATCCCTCTCCGGCGTTTTCCGCCTTTGTCGACGCGTTCCGTATCAGGGGCAAGTAACAGCGTTTCGACGGCAAACGGCAGCTCGTATCCCACAAACGATCGTGAGACAGCTTGGATGACGAAGCGCAGTTGGAGGCAAAGCCGAGATAACTGTAACCGGCGCTTCTCATCGACTAAACTTGGCAGCCAAAGCCACCAGAAAAAAGAGAGTTAAGACAGCGATTGCCGCTCCCACCCGTAGCTCGCTGATACCGAACATATGCCGCATAAGTTCGGCGGTGACAGCAAAAAGGCAAAGTGTAAGTAAAGCAACTGCGAAGGCGATCGCGCGAACCAGCCGCCGGAAAATCAGAAGATCTGAGCTTCGCAGAACGAGTCCAGTTTTTGACCGAATGGAGCCTGTTCTCCACGCAGACACGAGTTCACGAACGCAGTAGAATGTGGCCGAGGAGAGAACCACAAAAAGGATACTGCTTCCCACTGTGTCGCTTAGGATCGCGGTCTCTGATGTCACTGGCATCATGGGAACTGCTTGGCTCTAGAGTTTCGTGGAAGATAGCCGCTGTCTGTCCGGATGTCCGAAACGCTCCCCAAAAATGGTGGAGCCGGCCCGGGGACGGGGCCGGCTCCTTAAACCCGGTCGTTGGGGACGGGGAGGGTGGGGACTCGACCGGGTTTCTCCTAAAGCGCGAAGTCATGCGACGCACTTAACCTCTGTTTTATGCATGTCGTTATCCCAAAACCGCTACGCACTTTTGGGCGACATGCCTTGGCGTCCTCAGCGGACGCTGGCGACCGCGTCGGAGCGGCCGTCGTTGATCGTCACCCAGGCGCCGGAATTCCGCTCGGACTGGCGCTTCAGGTAGGTGTAGCCGGTATTGGTCCAGGACAGCACCTTGGGCTGGAGATTGTCGAGGATGAACTCGCCAAGGCTGGTGCGCACGGTCAGCACCGCATGGCCGTCACCATTGCGCTGGCGCACCACCGTCATCAGCAGATCGCCGGCCGGCACGCCGATGCTCATCAGCTCGCGGCGCTTTTCCAGCGCATAGTCCTCGCAGTCGCCGAAGCCGCTATTGGGAAAGGACCAGACTTCCTCCTTGCCCCACATTTCCATGTCGGTGCGCGGCGCGACCCTGCTGTTGACCGAATTGTTGATCTTGACGATCGTCGCCCACAGCTTGCGGGTCAGCTCGACGGGTGCCCGGCCAGGCGTCCTCTGATTGCATTCCTGCGGAAGCTGCTGGCACAATTCGTAGTGTCCGACCGGCTGCGTGGTGCGGCCGCCGGTGTGCATGAAGGCCGGCTCCGCCGCGTTTACAGTCCCCCAACCGAAAAGCTGCATCGCTATTGCCGCCAGCAACAGCTTGCCCCTCATCCTGTTCATTATTCAGTCTCCCCGTTTGAGGAGACAATGACACGGCTGGATTTATTTGACGCAAAAGCGCGAAGTAGACATTAAGTAAAACGCCAGTAGAATAAACATAAAATTTGACGCAATTGAGTATAGAATTGTTAGGGTGCCCTTCGGGTGCATCCGCGACAGCGGGACAGCGCCCCCCTCTGTCCTGCCGGACATCTCCCCCACAAGCGGGGAGATTGGCAGTTCCGGCGTTCCGCTCATTCCTGGGACGCTTGAGATTGGTGAAAGCCGTTTTGAAAGCCGATCTCCCCCCTCGTGAGGGAGATGCCAAGTGGTGGCAAAGAGGGCAAGACAGAGGGGGGCGCAAAGGATCGCCAGCCTCTCTTCCCGATGGGGCTAACGCTTCCGCGTCAGCCGCGCGACGAGCTGAATTCAGTGTCGAGCGTTTCCGGCCGCTGGATGACGGCGAACTCGATGGCGACGCCATCTTCGAAATGGCGCACTATCTGGCCGCGCATGGTGCCCAGCATCACCTGGACGCCGATGGCCGGCTTGACGTCGATCTCGATCGCCGCGCCAGACAGCGACAGGTCGATGATGCGGCACTGGTACTGGCGCCCGTCGGCAAGCTGCAGCACGCTCGTCGGGTTGCGCGGCGCCACGCGTTCATGGCGGCGGTCTTCCGGCAGGTCGAGCTCGTGCTTGTTGGCAAGCCAGGTCAGTTGCGCGGCGAGCTTGTCCCTCTTGCGGTCCGACGCGATGACGGTCATCGCAAAGCCATCCTGCAAAGTGCGGGTGATGACGCCTTCGATGCGGCCGATGTGATCGATATAGGCAATGACCTTTTCGCCAGCCAGGCCGGCGCGCTCGGTGCGCAGCGCGACGTTGCCGGGCGACATGTCGACCACCTGGCAGGGATGTTCGGTGCGGTCTTCCAGCATGAAGCGTCCGTAAATTTTCACGCGGACGCGCTGAAAGTTACGCCTTTCAGCTTGGGACGGCGCATGGTCGACCGCCGCTGACCTCATCACTGCCATACCCCGTTCGGCATTCCGCGCATGGATGCGGGGAATTTCAGCGGAAAAGTACAACAAAGCAGGTTAACAAAGGGGAAAGCCCGGCGCTGTTGCTTTAAGCATTGGGCATCATTCCTCGCGTCCGCCGTCGAAGACGACCAGGTGACGGATGCGGCGGGCCTGGCCGAGCGCCGAAATCGTCTCGGGCGGGTCGAATTCCGATGGGGCGAGCGAGGGAACCTCGATCGCCGGACGGTTCCCCGGGAACATCGGCTCCTTGTCGGGATCGACGACGCGGATCGAATCGATCAAGGCGTCGAGAACCGGGTCGGCGCCCAGCCAGAAGGGCTTTTCGACGGCGCTTATCACGCCGAGGCAGCGCGGGCTCTCGACACCGCCGTCGAGCGGCAGCGCGAGCAGCTCGAACCTGTTGGAACGGCCGCTGCGGCTGAAACCTTCATAGGTGATGAGCACCACCGATTTCAGGTCGAAGACGCCATCGGTCAGCTTCGAGATCAGCCGCTGGTCCTTCTCGCGCCACAGCGAAGGGAATGAAAACCCCTTGAGTTCGCGGCCATAGACCGCGCAGAGCCTGGTGCCGGCGAGCCGGAACACCGCTTCGCCGCGCGTGTCCTTTTCCAGGATGAACGTGTCGGCCAGCAGCGACTTGATGTCGGCGGGTTCGACTTCCGAGCGCTTCGGGGCAGGGCGTCCGTCACGCAACCGGTTCCAATAATGGAACAGCGTGATCGATCCGGTCTGGTTCATGCTAATGCTGCTCCGCGCATTCTGTCTTCTGATGTCCCATCGGTGAACAGAAGGGCGCCCTCCGAAGACCTACATGCGTTGCGGAGCAGGATGCGTGCCAGCATCGTTAATACTTGTTCACGGGTCGGGGCGGTTAAGGTTAACAACTGGTTTACGTTGCGCGCCGGCCAGGCCTGTGGCACACCAAAACCACTCCAGAAGCGGTCGTTTTGCGACGATCGGCAGCACTTCAGTCAAGAGTTCAGGGGGAGCAAGGGGGCTCGACCAGCCGTTCAAGGGAAACCTTGGACGGCTTCTTTTTTGATTCGGGGCTGCTGATTCGCCGTTTGTGATTCGGTTGGCCGTGATCTACATGCTCGCCAAGTCCAATCCAGCGACTGAGTGCAAGCCATATGAGCGACCCAGAAAGCCCACCGGAGATCGAGCAGGGCGAGAGCGGGCCTGTCGCCCGCGAACCGGAGCGCCGCGAACCGGTGTTCAACCTGCCGCCCGTGGTGCTGGCGGTGATCGGCATCTGCGTCGCGGTCCATCTGATCCGGGTCTATTGGCTGACCGACGACCAGGATTTCGAACTGCTTGTCCGGGCTGCCTTTGTCCCCATCCGCTATTCGGGCCGCTTCGATCTGGATTTCTTCGCGTTTTCGAGCCCCTTTACCTATGCCTTCCTGCATGGCGGCTTTGCCCATCTTGCCATCAACATGGTGTGGCTCGCGGCCTTCGGCTCACCGTTGGCCAACCGCTTCGGCGCGCTGCGCTTCAGCCTGTTCTTCGCCGCGACCGGACTGGCGGCGGTGGCGCTGTTCTGGGCCATGCACCCGCTTGGCGAGGCCCCGCTGGTCGGCGCCTCCGGCGCGATTTCCGGCATGATGGGCGCCGCGGCACGCTACGGCTTCCGCATCGACCGATCGTCGGGCAAGGCCGCCTTCGCCGGCCAGCCTTTGCCGATGGCGGCGGTGCTGCGCTCGCGCGGCGTCGTCACCTTTCTCGCCATGTGGATGGTGATCAACCTCGCGACCGGCCTCTTCGGCCTGGCGCCTGGCATTGACGGCCAGATCGCCTGGGAAGCCCATATTGGCGGCTTTCTTGCCGGCTTTTTCGGCCTGCGGTTTTTTGATCGGCGAGAGCAGGTGCCCCGGCAGGCGGACGAGCCGGAGACCTGAGACGGCCGCACTTGAAATGCAACCGTTCGCGGCGCACCATGTTCATCCCAGGGCAAGCCGGCCAGGGCAGGAGCCGGCAGGAAATGCAGAGGAGGACGCCATGACTGTTAAGGCAATTCTCGAGGCAAAAGGCCACGACGTGGTGACGCTCGGGCCGAACGAAAAGCTCAGCGAAGCCATCCGCATGCTTTCCGAACACAGGATCGGCGCGCTGGTCATCACCAACGGCGATCACAAGATCGTCGGCATTCTTTCCGAGCGCGATGTGGTGCGGGTTCTCGCCAAAGAGGGGGCGGCGGCGCTCGACCTTGCCGTCCGCTCGGCGATGACGCCCAAGGTGAAGATCTGCAATGAGAACCACACCGTCAACGAGGTCATGGAGATCATGACCAAGGGCCGCTTCCGCCATCTGCCGGTGGAAAAGAACGGGCTGCTCGACGGCATCGTGTCGATCGGCGACGTGGTCAAGCGGCGCATCGAGGATGTCGAGCGCGAGGCCGAGGAGATCAGGGCCTATATCGCCACGGCATAGGTGACGGCGGCCGGGTTGCCGGCAGGTCGATTTTTCAAGCTGCTATCGCAGTTCGTCGCGGCAGGTGCGGGCCTGTGCCGCGTCGGCGCGTGCGGCTTTGCGCTTGTCTCTTTTGGCGGTTTGCACTAGCGAAGTTGCACAGCAAAATATGCGTTCTCGCATATCCGCAATTTCAATATGCAGGCCCTTATGAGCATTATCGACACCCGCACGCCCGACGCCAAGCGCCTGGTTCCCGGCGCCACCGGCGACTGGGAGATCATCATCGGCCTCGAGGTCCACGCGCAGGTGACCTCGCAGGCAAAGCTGTTTTCCGGCGCCTCGACCATTTTCGGCGCCGCGCCCAACGCCAATGTCAGCCTGGTCGACGCGGCGATGCCCGGCATGCTGCCGGTCATCAACGAGGAATGCGTCAAGCAGGCGATCCGCACCGGGCTGGGCCTGAAGGCCGAGATCAACCACAAATCGGTCTTCGACAGGAAAAACTATTTCTATCCCGACCTGCCGCAGGGCTACCAGATCTCGCAGTTCAAGCAGCCGATCGTCGGCGAGGGGAAGGTGATCGTCTCGGTCGGCCCGGACCGGCAGGGCGAATTCGAGGACATCGAGGTCGGCATCGAGCGCCTGCACCTGGAGCAGGACGCCGGCAAGTCGATGCACGACCAGCATGCGACGATGTCCTATGTCGATCTCAACCGCTCCGGCGTGGCGCTGATGGAGATCGTCTCCAAGCCGGATATGCGCTCCGCCGATGAAGCCAAGGCCTATGTCACCAAGCTGCGCACCATCGTGCGCTACCTCGGCACGTGCGATGGCAATATGGACGAAGGCTCCCTGCGCGCCGACGTCAACGTCTCGGTGCGCCGGCCCGGCGGCGAATTCGGTACGCGCTGCGAGATCAAGAACGTCAACTCCATCCGTTTCATCGGCCAGGCCATCGACTACGAGGCGCGCCGCCAGATCGCCATCCTGGAGGACGGCGGCAAGATCGACCAGGAAACGCGGCTGTTCGACCCCAACAAGGGCGAAACGCGCTCGATGCGTTCCAAGGAAGAAGCGCACGACTACCGCTATTTCCCCGATCCCGACCTTCTGCCGCTGGAATTCGACCAGGCCTATGTCGACGCGTTGGCAACGGACCTGCCGGAACTTCCCGACGCGAAAAAGGCGCGGCTGATCACCTCGCTCGGCCTGTCGACCTACGACGCCTCGATCCTGGTATCGGAAAAGGCGGTCGCCGACTATTTCGAGAAGGTGGCCGCCGGTCGCGATGGCAAGCTTGCCGCCAACTGGGTCATCAACGATTTGCTGGGTGCGTTGAACAGAGCCGGCAAGAGTATTGAAAATGCTCCGGTTTCGCCCGATCAGCTCGGCGCGGTCATCGACCTGATCAAGGAAGGCACCATCTCCGGCAAGATCGCCAAGGATCTGTTCGAGATCGTCTGGAACGAGGGCGGCGATCCGCGTCAGCTGGTCGAAAGCCGCGGCATGAAGCAGGTCACCGATACCGGCGCCATCGAAAAGGCGGTGGACGAGGTGATCGCTGCCAACCCGGACAAGGTCGAACAGGCGCGCGCCAAGCCGACCATGGCCGGCTGGTTCGTCGGCCAGGTGATGAAGGCGACCGGCGGCAAGGCCAACCCGCAGGCGGTCAACGAGCTGGTCAAGGCCAGGCTCGGGATCGAGTAGGATGTTCGTCCGCACCGCCGGCGAGCGCGATCTTGCGGCGGTGCGCGCATTGCTGGTCGAGACATGGCATGCCACCTATGATGCCATCTACGGCGGGCCGCGGGTCAGCGAAATCATCGATGAATGGCATTCTATCGCCGCGCTCAAGGCACGGCTGACGCGGCCGAACTCGGAGTTCCTGGTCGCCGACGACGGCAAAAACATCGGCGGCATGGCTTTCGCCGCCGCTACCACGGATGCCAGGATCGTCATGCTGAACCAGCTTTACGTGCATCCTGCCTGGCAGAGGCAAGGCATCGGCCAGGCGCTGCTGGGCGAGATCGAGGCCAGCTTTCCGGAGGCCCGGACGCTGCGTGTCGAGGTCGAGGAAGCAAATGCTCCGGCTGTCGCCTTCTACCGCTCGAGGGGGTTCTTGCCCGCCGGCAACACGGCCGATTGCGGCGGCGCCTCGGGATTGCCGGCGCTGGTTTTGGAGAAGGCGATCGGCTAGCTCGTTTGCCTGGCGCTCAGTTGCGTTTCTCAGGCAGGTTGGAGCAGCCGGCAGCGAGAAACTCGCACGGCAGGCTGCCGCCGCCGCCCGACGTGTGCGGGGGCGTGGCGGCTTCGATTTTTTCCACCTCGTAATATTTCGAGGTGACACCCCATTTTTTGACGCCCTGGCACGTCGAGCGCACGCCAACCTCCGTCGCCTTTGCCGCAGTCTTGTAATAGGTGGTGATCCGGCAGGATTGGCTGACCGGCAGCGCGTTCGCCGGGCTCGTGACCGGCGGCAGGAAGTTCGGGAAGGCAAGCAGCGAGATTGCCGCAATGATCCTGACGGCGGGCATGGTGAGGGGAAGGTGCTGCATCGTTTGTCTCCATCGATGGCGCCGCTCGCTCGTGGCGCAGCGGCGCGTTTGTTCCGGCAAGATCAGGCCATGATGCCGGTGCTGCCGCATCTGCCGCGCGGGGGAAGGCGGTAGCGGTCTGAACCGCCGCCGTCATCCGCGAGCGGCCGCGTCAGGGCGTTTTCGGCTTGATGAGCGTCTCTATCGGAACGGCGACTTTTGGAGGCCGGACCGTACTGGTTCCACCATCGACGGCCAGCCCGCCGCTGTTGAGATAGCGTACCGTATAGTGCAGCTCATAGCCGGGAACTCTGATCCATGTAGGCTTGGGATTGAACTGGTCCGGCGGCCTCGAATACCACTTCGGGATCTGCATGATCTTGGAACCGGCACCGAATCCCGCAGTCTTGGCCGCTACTGCGAAGGCGCTGTCTCTGGGGTCGTTCGGCGGCTGGTCGACATTGCCGATGACGACCAGCGAATCGTATTTTCGCGCGTCCAGCCGTACTGCGGGAACGTTCAGCGCAGCCACGTCGCCTTCGCGCATCGTCAGCGCCTTCTGACGGCCATCCTCATTGGCATAGACGTTGAGGTTTATGGCCTCGGATTCCGCATAGACGACACTGTTGTGGAAGTCGCGGGCTGGCAGGCGTGTGAGGCTGTCGAAGGTCACTTCAACCGTCGGCTTGGCTATGGCGTCCGTCACCACCAGGTTGCGCCGCGGCACCGTCCAGAAGATGAGATCATCGCCGGTGGCCTGCGTGCCGGCATCGGAGCCGTCTATTGCCGAGCATTTCGAATTTGGAACCGGCGTCGTCACCGGCAGAGGTGCCGAAAACGAGCTGCGAACCTGAGCGTCGATGTAGTTGCCGACGTTGAAAACGTCTTCGAGGATGTTGCCGCCCTCGAAGCTCGCCGGGCCGGGTTGCGAGCGAATGATGACCTGGCTGGAATCGGTCTGCCAGCCGCTGCAGAAGACGTTGACGTCTATGGGAATGCCGATGTGGCGGTCGGAGGTCACCGGGATGGAGACTTTGATGGTCAGGATGTAAGGAACTTTGACAAACCAGCTGTTCGGCTGGTTCAGCATCTGCGTCGCAAAGCGCGACGGCCGCCATTGCTTCAGCGATTCGATCGATGCGCGTGATGATCGTCCCTGGGCGGCCAGCTGTGCGTTGGTGGCGTCGACCTTGGCTTGCGCCAGGTTGCGGACGGTGTTGGTGATCAGGAACACGCCGAGTTCGGCTTTGCAGGGCCTGTTCGATTGTGTGGCGTTGCATGGGGCAAGTGCCGCACTGGGAACCGGCGGCCCCGACGGCGGCGGCTGGGCGGCCGCGGCGGCCGCCATCAGGCAGAAAAACAGCATCGTGCAGGTTTTCAACATGGTATCCTCGCTCTTTCGGTTGGAAACCACCCTCCGGCTAGACAACACCATTTCTTCGACAGCGGTTCATCGCCCGCACGGGGGACGAACCGCGAAACATCGGGCCGGCCCAGCGACGTCGGGCCGCCGTCCTTTCGGATTGGATATCTACTGCTTCACGACGCCTTTGGTTGTCGCCATCGGCGCGACGACCTTGGGCTTGGGGGTTTTCGGGCCGGGGTCGACTACCAATGCGGCCGTGCAGGAGCATTTGCCCGAACCGCAGTTCAGGTCGCCCTTGCACATTTTGGAATGCCGCATATCGGTGCAGTCGGCGGTCCCGGAGCAGGAGCAACTGCCTTGCCCAATCGTTCCGGACTGACATTTGAAGCTCCATGCCGGATCGGCGGCAAGGCCGGCCACAGCGAGCGATAAGGCAAAAAGCGTCGTCGAGATGAGCTTGCGCATGAATACCTCCCGGTTCTATCGAGCGATGGAACCACGAAGCAGCAACGCCTTCATCTCCCGCGCGGGGGACGAACTCGCATACCGGTGACGATCGTCAATGCTGTCCCTTCAGCACGACGAGATAGCCGCGTTCGACGCGAAGCCGGAACGCGATTTGCCCTGCAGTGCCGGGATCCTTGGAAACCTTGTCGATGACATAGCCGCTGGGATGCGAGCCAAGCCATTCTTCCGGTTTGTCGGTGCTTTCGAATGGCTTTTGCAACCGGGCCAGGATGCCGACTTCGCCTTGATAGTCGAAAGCCACGGCCCAGTCCGCATCCTTTCGCTCGTCGATGAAGTTGGCGAGCGGCGTCAGATCATAGCGTTTGAACGCGGTTGCCGATGCCACCGCGTGGCCGATGCCGAAAATGACAAGCATGACGATGGCCGAGCTCTTCAGCCTGGCGAGCGGGATCTCCGCCATGAAATAGCCGAACAGGATGACCACGAACGGCAACATCGGCACGACATAATGAGGCTGCTTGCCGGATATCGCGCTGAACACGAGAAACACGGCAACGAACGAGAATGACAGCAGGCGCAAGGCGCGCAGATCCGGCGACTTCGCGTCGATCAGGTTGCGTATCCGCGTGCGCAGCTTCAACCGCCACACCTCGGGTATGAAGATCCACGGTATGAACATGACGGGCAGCAGCAGCAGATAGAAATAGAACGGCCGGCCATGCGAATTGCGCAAATTGCCGGTGACGCGCCCCGCCGACTGGTTCCAGACGAGATCATAAACGAAATTGCCTTTTGTCAGGATGGTCGCCGGCACCAGCCAGATCGCCACCGGAATTAGTGCGGCGAGCAGGGCCAGGCCCACTCCAGCGAGGAAGTTCGGTGTCGTCAGTCCCGCCCGCCGGTCGCGCCAGAACGGGTAGAACAGGATGGGCGCGCCGATATGGATCAGCACCACTGGGCCTTTCGTCAGCACGCCCATGCCGATGAACAGCCCGGCCAGAACGGCCTGCCAGCGGTTGCCGCTGCGGGCAAAGGCAATCAACGACAACAGCGCGGCGAGCACAAAGACCGTCAGCAACAGGTCGAACAGGATCAGCGTCGAATAGATGACGAACACGCTGCTTCCGGCAACCAGCCAGGGGATGCGCCGCGCGATGTCGTCGCGGCCCGGAAACAGGGTCTTTGCCAACGCCGTCGTCAGCCAGATGACGAGCGAGGAGGCGGCGAAGATGACCAGCATCGCCGCCGGCCTGCTGGCGCCGAAAATGTTCCAGACAAGGTCGATAAGCCAAAACAGCAGTGGCGGCTTCTGCAGATAGGGCGCGAAATTCATCGTCGGGACGAAGATCTGTCCGCTCAGATACATTTCCCAGGTGACGCTGAGATATCGCGTTTCGTCGACGGGCAGCAGTGGCCGGAAAGCGACCGCGATTACGATCAGCCCAAGCAGAAAGAGGTAGGGGAGCAGTCGCTCGGTAGATGTCGGTGTCAAAGATCGAGATCCGCGCCAGAAACCATTTTCATTCCAGCCGAGCATAGTGCCGCGTTTCTGGACCGCGAACGACCGCACCATGATTTTGGCCGAATTGCAACGATGCCGGTTTCGTTTCCCAGATTTTGCGGACGATGGTGTCAAAGGTTTGAAAAACTTACCGGCCGAGTCTTTTGGACCGCTGCCGGTCCGGGGAACCTGAGCAAAATCAACTGGAGCGCAACGGCGGTGACAATTCGCGCATCAACAGTTCGAGCTCGCGCTGATCGCCGGTACCGGTCTTGTCGAAGATCGTCGCCAGCTGCGACTTGACGGTGCCGTCCGAGACGCCGCCGGCCGCGGCAATTTCCTTTCGCGTCAGGCCGGCGGCAACGTGACCGGCGACTCGCCTTTCTGCCGCGGTCAGTCCGAACAGCGCCGCAATGGCGTCCAGCGCCGGGGTCGGTGTCGAACCGGCCGCGGCGATGAAGATCGCTGCGGCGGCGCGTTGCGAGATGCGCGCCGAGATTTCACGCCGCGCCAGCGGCATGACATGGGCCACTGCCGGAACGACCGTCCTGGCCAGGGGAATGTTGATGCCGCAAGGTCCGAGCGCGAATTCGTCGCGCGTGCCGAGCTGGACGGCACGGCCGATTGCGGCGTTGGCGTTGGCATAGGTGAAGGAAAGCTGTCCGCGCACGCAAGCGACCGAGATGTTTTCGGCGAGCAGCGCTTCGGCTGACGGGTTGGCGAAGATGATGGTCATGTCTTCGGCCACGATCAGCACCGGATGGTCGAGGCTTTCGATGATGGAACGGAAGATTTCCGCCTTGCGCCGCTCGGCTTCGAACAGGTCGCCGATGGTCACCGCGCGCCGCACATGCGGTGCCAGCAGGCTGACAAGCTCGAGATCCTCGCGGGAAATCTGGCGCCTGTCCCTGTCGGTCACCACCATCAACGTGCCGATCCGGGTCGGCCGCTTCATCAACGCCACCCAGAAGAAATCGTCTAGGCGGTTGGGTTGCACCCATTCGCGCACGATGCGGCTTTCGAGCCATCTCTGTCGCGTATCCGGGCCTTGCAAAGCGTAGATCGAATCGACGGTGAACGGCACGTCGATCTCCATCTTGGGAACCGCCGCATAGAACGGCACTTGCGAGCCGTAGTCATGCTTCAACGGCTCAAGAACTGCGGGATCGCCGCAGGACACCGAAAATCGCGCGGAGCTGCTGATCGTGTCGATGACGGCGAGCATGGCAAGCTGGCCTTCCGCCAGATTGCAGATGGCCTCGAGTGTCGCCTGCCAGCGGTCGACGTCGGCAATCGAATCGTAGATCGCCTCAACGACCTGCGGCAATGCGCGACCGGCCGTGCCCGCCAGCGATGACATGAGCCCCTCTCATTTGCCGTCCTTGAGGCAACGAAGCTTCAACTGCTAGAATAACGCTGCGTAAGGTTGCCAACAACCTATTTCATCTGCTTCGGACGGCCGCGAAAATAGCATGAACGTATTGCTTTCCCGTCAGCCATTTGCTCGCCTGGTGCGGCAAGACCCTTGCCTTCGCAATGCCGTGACGCCATAAGCAGGAACAGGCGCCGCAGCCGCCGCGAGGACTTGCTTCAAGGACTTGCCACGAGGATTTGGATGAAGACTTTCCTTCTGCAGTTTTTCACCTGGTGGAACAGCCAGACATTGGGAACGCGCTTCCACACCTGGCGGCACGGCAAGAAGGTCGGGCAGGACGAGGTCGGCAACGTCTACTATGAGGGCGGCGTCGATTCGGAAGGCCGCACCCGTCGCTGGGTCATCTACCGCGACTATTCGGAAGCCTCGGCGATTCCGCCCGGCTGGCATGGCTGGATCCATCATCGTGTCGACCTTGCGCCGCCAAGCGAAGACTACAAGCCACGCGACTGGCAAAAGCCGCATGTGCCGAACCTCACCGGCAGCCCCGCGGCCTATCGCCCGAAAGGCTCGGTGCTGACCAACCAGCATCGTCCGCAGGTGACGGGCGACTACGACGCCTGGACGCCTGGTTCGTGATCGATCGCCGCGACACGCGCGCGGTCCCCACGGGGAGCGGTCCCACGAGGGCGGTCCTTTGTCGCCACAATTGCTGTTTAGCTGTTTGCTGATCCGACAGCAGCAACTAGCCTTGGCGTTAAGAGAATCACCCGGGCGCAAACCACCGGACCTTGCATGAGCATGTTCAGCCGAATTTTGACGGGCGGATTAACCGCGGTCGTTCTCGCTTCTATGGTGGCGCTCGCTACTGCGCAGGAATTGGCGCCGCCTGCGCCGGACGCGTCGGTGGCGCCTGCAGCACCGGCAGTATCCGAGCGCATCACCAATCCAGTCGCTGAATTCGCCGGCATCGACAAGATCACCGGCCGTATCATCACCTTCGATGTTTATATCGACGAGACGGTTCAGTTCGGCGCTTTGCAGGTGACGCCGCGCATCTGCTATTCGCGGCCCGAAAACGAAGAGCCGAAGACGGATTCGTTCGTCGAGGTCGACGAGATCACGCTCGATCGGAAAATACGCCGTATCTTCACCGGCTGGATGTTTGCCGAAAGCCCCGGGATCAACGCCGTCGAGCATGCCGTCTATGATATCTGGCTGAAGGGCTGCAAGCAGAAGTCCGACGTGCCGGCACCCGCCGCCCCCAAAACCAACTAGAATCTGTCAGTGCGCGGCGCATACCGCGCCCTGCGGAACCGCCGCGTTGCCCGAGCGTTGGTGCCTCTCTACGGAGGAGGTTGCCATGATGATGGCCAACAAGAACGAACTTCTCGACATCGAAAGGGGATTCTGGACCGGCGGTGCCGACTATTTCAAGGCCAATGCCGATACCGACTGCCTGGTGGCCTTCCCGCAGATGGCGCGGGTGATGAGCAATACCGATCTGGCCGCAACTGCCACGGACCCGAACCGCTGGCGCGATCTCGACATCGACCTCAAGGGCATCATCGAGCCGGGCAGCGACATCGTCATGCTGACCTACGAGGCGCGTGCGACGCGGCAAGATGGCGAAGCCTATGCGGCGCTGGTCAGCACCGGCTATGTCCACCGCGTCAATGGCTGGAAGATGATGTTCCACGCACAGACGCCGCTGGTGACGGCAGCAAAAGGCTGACCGGCCGCAAGAGCAATTCCAGGAAGTGTGAACGGCTTTCCGTCCCGAATTGCGTTTCTGTGAAACGATGAGCCATTCCAGGTTATGGAAAAAACACAGCCTCGCCCTTCAGCGCCTCGGCCAGCATCTTCTCGTACTTGCCGCGCGGCACGTCGATTGCACCGAAGCGTTTGAGATGCTCGGTGGTGAACTGCGTATCGAGCAGTGCAAAGCCACGCGCCCTCAGGCGTTCGACGAGGTGAACCAGGCAGGCCTTTGACGCGTCGGTCTCCCTGGCGAACATGCTCTCGCCGAAGAACACGCGGCCGAGCGATACGCCGTAGAGCCCCCCGACCAATCGGTCGTTGTGCCAGGCCTCGACCGAATGGCAATGGCCCATCCGATGCAGCTCGATATAGGCTTCGCGGATCGGCGCGTTGATCCACGTCGACCGACGTTCCTCGCGCCTTTCAGCGCAGGCCTCGATCGTCGCCTCAAAGTCGAAATCGATGCGGAACTCGAACAGGTTCTTGCGGATCGTCTTTCTCAGGCTTTTCGGTATGTGGAACCCGTCGAGCGGAATGATGCCGCGCGTCTCCGGCCGCACCCAGAATACTTCGGGGTCATTGGCGCTTTCGGCCATCGGGAAGACGCCGGAGGCATAGGCTTTGAGCAAAAGGTCGGTCGGGATGCGATAACCGGGTGCGTAGGGACGGGTCATCGCTTCGCCCTGTATCACTCGCCTTCGGCCAGGTATTTTTCCAGCCAATGGATGTCGTAGTCGCCATTGGCGATGTCGGCGTTGCCAACGAGGTCGCGAAACAGTGGCAGCGTCGTCTTGATGCCGTCGACGACGAATTCGTCGAGCGCGCGCCGCAGCCGCATCATGCATTCGACGCGGTTGCGGCCGTGCACGATCAGCTTGCCGATCAGGCTGTCGTAGTAGGGCGGGATCTTGTAGCCCGAATAGACGCCGGAATCGACGCGGATACCGAGGCCGCCCGGCGTGTGGAAATGGGTGATGGTGCCCGGCGAGGGCGTAAAGGTGCGCGGATCCTCGGCATTGATGCGGCATTCGATGGCATGGCCGTGGAAGCGGATATCCTCCTGGCGCACCGAAAGCCCGCCGCCCGAGGCGACGCGGATCTGCTCGTGCACGAGGTCGATGCCGGTGATCGCCTCGGTCACCGGATGTTCGACCTGCAGGCGCGTGTTCATCTCGATGAAATAGAACTCGCCGTCCTCATAGAGGAATTCGATGGTGCCGGCGCCGGAATAGCCGAGATCGGCGATCGCCCTGGCGCAGACGCCGCCAATATGCGCGCGCTCCTCGGCATTGAGCGCCGGCGAGGGCGCTTCTTCCCAGACCTTCTGGTGGCGGCGCTGCAGCGAGCAGTCGCGCTCGCCGAAATGCACGCCGCGCCCGGCGCCGTCGCCGAACACCTGCACTTCGATATGGCGCGGCTTCTGCAGATATTTCTCGATATAGACTGCGTCGTCGCCGAAGGCCGCACCCGCCTCCGAGCGTGCCGTCTGCAGCGCCACCTCGAGATCGGCCTCGCTACGCGCCACTTTCATGCCGCGCCCGCCGCCGCCGGCCGATGCCTTGATGATCACGGGGTAGCCGATCGCGGCGGCAATGCGCTTGGCTTCCTTGTCCTCGGTGACCGCGCCGTCGGAGCCGGGCACCACGGGAATACCGAGGCGTTTTGCGGTACGCTTGGCCTCGATCTTGTCACCCATGATGCGGATATGGTCGCCGGTCGGGCCGATGAAGGTGATGTTGTGCGCGGCGAGGATGTCGGCGAACTTGGCGTTCTCCGACAGAAAACCGTAGCCGGGATGCACCGCGTCGGCGCCGGTGATCTCGCAGGCGGCGACGATCTGGTGGATGTTGAGATAGCTGTCGCGCGACGGCGGCGGGCCGATGCAGACGCTCTCGTCGGCGAGACGCACATGCATGGCGTCGGCGTCGGCGGTCGAATGCACCACCACCGTCTGGATGCCGAGCTCCTTGCAGGCGCGCAGCACCCTGAGGGCGATTTCGCCGCGATTGGCGATGAGGATTTTCTGGAACATCTTTCGCCTGTTCCCGGCTCTACTCGATCACGACGAGCGGCATGCCATATTCGACCGGCTGCGCATCTTCGAACAGGATCGCCGTCACCGTGCCGGCGCGCGGCGAGGGGATCTGGTTCATCGTCTTCATTGCTTCGATGATCAGCAGCGTCTGGCCTTCCTTGACCTTCTGGCCGATTTCGATGAACGGCCTGGCGTCCGGCGACGGTGCCAGATAGGCGGTGCCGACCATCGGCGAGGCGACGGCGTTCTTCGACACGTCGGGCGTCGCCGGGGCGGCCGCTGCCGCGGGCTGCGCGGCTGCCGGGGCATAGGCCGGCTGAGCTGCGGCGACCGCATGGACGGCCGGCGCCTGCCGCGAGACGCGCACCTTCAGATCGCCCAGCTCGACCTCGATCTCGGTCAGGTTGGTGTCGTTCAGTATGCCCGCCAGATCGCGGATCAGCTGCTGGTCAACACCGTTCTTCTTTATCGACATTTTCGAGCCTTCTGTTTGTTGGCCGGTCATAGGCGTGCAGCCAGCGCCTGCAGCGCCAGCGTGTAGCCGAGCGGCCCGAACCCGCAGATCATGCCGACGGCGACCGGCGCGACCATGGAGACGTGGCGGAATGGTTCCCGCGCGTGGATGTTGGAGAGATGCACCTCAGCCACCGGCAGCGGCGCGACGGCGCGGATGGCATCGTGAATGGCGATCGAGGTATGGCCGTAGGCGCCCGGATTGATGACGATTGCGGCGGCCTTGTCGGCGGCCTCGTGGATCCAGTCGACGAGGTCGCCCTCATGGTTCGACTGGCGGAAATCGATCTCCAGCCCAAGTGCGGCACCTGCCTGCTTGCAGTCGTCGGCGATCGCGGCAAGCGTCTTGCCGCCATAGATGCCCGGCTCGCGCTTGCCGAGCGCGTTGAGATTGGGGCCGTTCAGGACGAAAACCGTTTTCAAAAAATGCCGACCTTTCCCGGCGCGGCTAAGCCGGCGCGCCGGACCCTCTATAATGGGCATAGACGCTGGCGAAAAGAGCGCAAGTGCGTTCTTTCGCCGTCCACAACAGCCGGAAAACGGCCCGTGCCGGAAACCCGCAGCCTAATCGAAACCCGAACGCTGATCAGAGCGCGGCCTTCGCCGCCTCGATCTTTTCGGCCAGCACTTCCTGGCCAAGCGCGCCGAACACCACCTCGTTGCCGACGACATAGGACGGCGTTCCGGTGATGGCGAGCTTGGTGGCGAGGTCATAGGTCTTGGAGAAGGCCTCGGTGATGCTCGGGTCCTTCATCTTTTCGCGCAGCGCCGCCTCGTCGGCGCCGAGCGACAGCGCCACCTTGATCGCCGCCGCCTCGGTGGCGCGCCCCTGGCCGCCGAGCAGCGCATTGTGGAATTCGCCGTATTTCTCCGGCTTCATCAAATGGAAGGCCATCGAGACGACGCTCGCCTTCTGCGAATCCGGGCCGAGGATCGGGAACTCCTTGAGTACGAAGCGCAGGTCCGGATCGGCCTTGGTCAGCGCGCGCATGTCGTCGATGGCGCGTTTGCAGTAGCCGCAATTATAATCATAGAATTCGACGATGGTGACCTTGCCGTTCGGATTGCCGACAACACCGTCGAATGAGGAATTGAAGATCTGGTCCTTGGCGTCTTTGATGACGCCGAGACTGGCGACGCGCTGTTCTTCTTTCTGCTTGGCCTCGAGTGCCTGCTGGGCTTCCAGAAGCACTTCCGGGTTCTTCAGCAGATAGTCGCGGACGATGCCTTCGACTTCGGCACGGTCGAGCTTGGTACCTGAGGACGTCGTCTGGGCAAGCTGTGCCGTGCCGGCCTTCGCCGTCTGCGGATTGCCGGCGACGAAGCCGAACGCCAGCATGGCGAGAGCCGCTGCCACTCCGGTAGTGCCCAGCAGAATTGCCTTGGTCATGATCCTCGATCCTCTTGCCTGTGTTCGGGTCCGCCCGGTTTGGCTGTGTCGCAGCCTGCGTCCGAAAGGTTCACTTCTTCTTACCTGATGGTGCGTAGTTTATAATGTCCTGCGCGCGAAGCCAGCCCGGCTCGCCCCGCTTCATGCTCTGCTGCGCCCGCATGGCGAAGATTTTCGCATTCTTGTAGTCGCCGGAATAGAAATGCCCTTCGGCGGTTGCAAGCTCGGCGGCCGGGATGTTGCCGAGTTCCCCGTAAGCCTGTGCCAGATAGCGGTATCCGGCGGCGTTTTCGCGATCCCGTCCGAGGCCGGTGTTGATCTGCGCCACCGCCTTCTTCAGCGAATCCTGCGTGCCGATCGCCATCAGTGCCTGGCCGTAAGAGACCGGCAGCAGCCCCGATCGCGCCGGATCGAGGCTGACCGACTTGGCATAGGCGTCCGCCGCATCCTTCGGCCGGTTCGCCTTCATCAGGATGTCGCCGCGTAATTCCTGGAAATAGGGATTTTTCGGCTGTTCCTTGATCAACGCGTTGGTCTTGGTGAGCGCCGACGCCAGATTGCCGAACAGATAGGTCATCTGCGCGTCGCCATAGCGTGAGGCGACGCTGCCGGGGTTCTTGCGCATCAATCGCGACGCCGCCGCCTGGCCCTGCATGTAGGCGGCGATCTTTATGCGCATCATGTCGTGGCGCTGCTGCAGTGCCGGCGGGTCCACCTTGTCGACGTAAGGGCTCTGCTTCACCAGCACTTCGAGATTGGCGATACGCTCCTGCGGCATCGGATGGCTGATCCTGTAGGGATCGACTTGCGCGCCCGAGAGCGACAATGCGTTCTGGAAGCGGCCAAACGTCTTCAGCATGCCCATGCCGGACTGGCCGGTTGCATTGAGATAGGTGATCGCCGAACGGTCGGCGGTCATCTCTTCGGTGCGCTGATAAGCGAGGATACTGCGTTGCGCCATCTCGCCGCCGCCGGCCACCACGCCCATGCCGGCGCCGGCGAGACCGCGGCTGTTGCTGGTGGCGCCGGCCACCATGGCGCCGGCGCCAAGCAGCGTCGCCAGGATCGCCATCGTCTTGGCGCGCTCGAGCTGTTCTCGCAATTTCTGCTGGTGTCCGCCGGCGATATGGCCGGCCTCGTGGGCAATGACGCCAATGATCTCGTTGGGCGTTTCGGCCGTCATCAGCGCGCCGGTGTTGATGAACAGCCGGCGGCCGGCAACAAAGGCGTTGAAGCTCTGGTCGTTGACCAGCACGATGTTGATGGCGTCGCCCGACAAGCCCGCCGCCTTGAAGATCGGCCGCGCGTAATCGCGCACCAGCGCCTCGATCTCGGCATCGCGCACAACCGGCACATTCTGCGCAAAGGCATTGACCGAGCCGGCTATGGCGACCACCACGGCAAGCGAAAGCATCGCGAGGGCGCGCGCTGTCCTGGCGATCGTCGATTTGGGTCGGCTCAACATGGCAGGTCCACTGGTAGACGAGTGGGCGAAGGATGAAAAGTCGGCAGCCTAAACTTACCGAACTTGTGATCCCCACACCAATCGGGCATTTGTGCGGCGCGGCCAGCATGGCCGGCACGTGTGGACAAGTGTGGTGGATTGAAAAATGGTTGTTTCGCTTTCGCGCCGCGGCGCGGTCGAACCGTTCCATGCCATGGACATCCTGGCCGAGGCGAATCGGCTGAAAGCCAAGGGCCTGCCGGTCGTTTCTATGGCCGTCGGCCAGCCTTCCGATCCGGCGCCGGCCGGGGTTCGCGAAGCGGCGGCCAATGCCTTGAAGGCAGGCCGCATCGGCTATACCGACGCGCTGGGCCTCGCCGGCCTGCGCAAGGCGATCGCGGCGCATTATGGCGAGCATTACGGGCTTGACGTTTCGCCCGAGCGGATAGCCGTCACCACCGGATCGTCGGCTGCCTTCAACCTCGCTTTCCTGGCAATGTTCGATCCAGGCGACCGCGTCGCCATCGCTGCGCCCGGCTATCCTGCCTATCGCAACATCATGGCCGCGCTCGGCATCGACATCGCCGAGATCGAGTTGGACGGCGCCGCCTATCTGCATGCCGAGCACCTGCAAGCCGCGCACCGCGAAAAACCGCTGAAGGGCGTGCTGTTCGCCAGCCCGGCCAACCCGACCGGCGCGGTCATTCCCGCCGGCGATCTCGAGGCGCTGGTCGAGACGGCGCAAGAGCTCGGCATCGCCATCATCTCGGACGAAATCTACCACCGGCTGGCCTATGCGGCGCCCGACACGACGGCGCTTGCTTTCGGCGCGGATGTGACGGTGATCAATTCCTTCTCGAAATATTATTGCATGACCGGCTGGCGCATCGGGTGGATGGTGCTGCCGCAGGAACTGGTGCGGCCAGTCGAGCGCATCGCCCAAAGCCTCTACATCTCGCCGCCCGAACTGTCCCAGATTGCCGCGATCGAGGCATTCAAGGCGACGTCAGAGCTGGAAGCGGTGAAGGCGCGCTATGCCTGGAACCGCGAGCTCCTGATGCAACGCCTGCCGGAGCTCGGCTTTGCTTTGGCCGCGCCCATGGACGGCGCGTTCTACGCCTTCTGCGACGTCACCAGGCACACCAATGACAGCATGGCGTTTGCGCGCCGGATGCTTGCCGAGGCGCATGTGGCGGCGACGCCGGGCCGCGATTTCGACCCGCTGCAAGGCCATCGCACGATGCGCTTTTCCTATGCCGGCAGCCACGACGACATGGTCGAGGCGATGGCGCGTATCGAACGCTGGCTGAAGTAGCGGGGGCGACGATGCCGGAGCTTGAACAGGCGCCTCAACTCGAACAGGCGTTGCGCGAGGTCGCCGCCGAAATGGCGGAGCGTACCGATCGCGGCGACGTCGCCAGCTATATTCCCCAGCTCGGCAAGATCGATTCGAAAAAATTCGGCATTTCCGCGGTGACCAATGACGGCCGCGTGCTGACCGCGGGCGACGCCGACGAGGCGTTTTCGATCCAGAGCATCTCAAAGGTGTTCACGCTGACGCTGGCGCTCGGCAATGTCGGCGACGCGCTGTGGCAGCGGGTTGGGCGCGAACCTTCGGGCAATCCGTTCAACTCGATCGTCCAGCTCGAGCACGAGAACGGCATTCCGCGCAATCCATTCATCAATGCCGGCGCCATCGTCGTCTCCGACATCCTGCTTGCCGGCCATCAGCCGCGCGAGGCGATCGGCGAGATCCTGCGCTTCATCCAGTTCCTGGCCGATGACGACACCATCGTCATCGACCGCGAGGTCGCGGCGTCCGAACGCGCCACCGGCTTTCGCAATTTCGCGCTTGCCAATTACATGAAATCGTTCGGCAATCTCCACCATGCGCCGGAACTGGCGCTGGGCGTCTATTTCCACCATTGCGCTATCGCCATGAGCTGCCGGCAACTGGCCCTGGCCGGCCGCTTCCTTGCCAATGGCGGCAAGAACCCGGCGACCGGGCATTCCGTCGTGTCGGCAGAGCGCGCCCGCCGCATCGGCGCGATGATGCTGACCTGCGGCCACTATGACGGCTCCGGCGACTTCGCTTTCCGCGTCGGCATTCCCGGCAAGAGCGGCGTTGGCGGCGGCATATTGGGGATCGTGCCGGGCGTCGCCTCGCTTGCCGTATGGTCGCCAGGCCTCAACGCCAACGGCAATTCCAGGCTGGGTTCGATCGCGCTGGAAAAACTGGCGAAGATGATGAACTGGTCGATCTTCGCGCCATAGTGTCGTCGCCTGAATTGGAGCAAAAAATCCCGCGCAGCCGATCGGCAGCGCGGGATTTTTTTTCAGAAAGTCTGGCTAATGCACGGAAAGGCTTAGAAAAAGCCCTTCCGTTGCCACCAGCCGGCACGCTTCGGCTTGTCCTCGGCCTTTGCTTCCTCGGTCTTTGCCTCGTCGGTCTTTGCCTCGTCCGGGACGATCGAGGAGACGACCGGCACGACCGGAGCATCCACCGGTACCGGCTTGCGCCGCGACGGCCGGACCTTCGGCGTTTCCTCGGCAGCCGCCACTTCAGTCTCCTGCGAAGGCGGCGCAGCGGTCTCGCCGGAAGCCACGGAGGCGGCCCCGGCAGCCGATGTCTCGGCGCCCGCAATCTCGGCAACTGCTTCCGCCGCAACTTTCTTCGGCTTGGCGGTACGGCGCGGCTTCTTCGGCTTTTCGGCGCTCGGCATGTCGTCGTTCGCCGGAGCGAGCACCGCAAGCTCTTCGGCCGGCGGCGCACCTTCCGGCTCGCCGGTTACGGGCTCTGCTTCCGACACGGCACCTTCCGTCATGGCGGCTGGTTCGCCGGGGGCAGCTTCCAAGCCGTCCTCGCCGTCCTCACGGCGATTGCGCTTGCCGCCGCGCTTGCCGCGCCGGCGCTTCTTGCCGTGACCGTCGTCCGCCGCTTCCGCCGTTTCGGCCACAACACCTGCCGGCGCTTCATGTTCCGCTTCGGCGCCTTGGTCGCCCGCGGCTACGAAGGCGTCGTCCGTCGGCGCCGAAACGGAAGCACCTTCCACAGCAGCGCCATGTTCGCGGTCCGCGTGTTCACGATCCCCGTGTTCACGATCCTTGCCGCCGCGCCGTCTGCGGCGCTTGCGGCGCTTGCGATCGCGGCCTTCGCCGTCCTCGCCGGACCTTGGCTGCTGCGGCTGCTGGGCAGGGCGTGGCTGCTCGGCCTGCACCGGTGCCTCGTCTTCCTCTTCGATGACGATCTCGTCCTCGGGTTCTTCCGGCTCGACATAGGCCGGGAACGTGCGCGCCTCGACAAAGCCTTCCGGCTTTTCGGCCAGCGCGCCGCGGAAGATGGCATAGTGTTGTGCACCGACCGCGTCATCGGCTTCGATGGTGATGGTCACGCCGAAGCGATGCTCGAATTCCACCAGCGTGCCGCGCTTGTGATTGAGCACATAGAGCGCGGTCGCCGCCGGCGTCCGCACCGTGATGTGGCTGCGCGAATCGTTGAGCAGGAATTCCTCGATTGCCCGCACCACCATCAGCGCGACCGACGAATCGGAGCGCACATGGCCGGTGCCGCCGCAATGCGGGCAAGGCTTCATCGTCGATTCCAGCACGCTGGCGCGGATGCGCTGGCGCGACATCTCCATCAGGCCGAAATGCGAGATGCGGCCGACCTGGATGCGGGCACGATCGTTCTTGAGGTGATCCTTCAGCCGCTTCTCGACGGAGCGGTTGTTGCGGTTCTCTTCCATATCGATGAAGTCGATGACGATGAGGCCGGCGAGATCGCGCAGCCTCAATTGCCGGGCGACTTCCTCGGCGGCTTCCAGATTGGTGTGAAGTGCGGTGTCCTCGATCGAGTGCTCCTTGGTGGAACGGCCCGAATTGACGTCGATGGCGACCAGCGCTTCCGTCTGGTTGATGATGATGTAGCCGCCGCTCTTCAGCGTCACCTGCGGCTGCAGCATGCGGTCGAGTTGCGCTTCGATGCCGTTGCGCACAAAGATCGGCGTCGTGTCGCGGAACGGCTGAACCACCTTGGCGTGGCTCGGCATCAGCATGCGCATGAAGTCCTTGGCCTCGCGGTAGCCTTCTTCGCCGGAAACCAGGATCTCGTCGATATCCTTGTTGTAAAGGTCGCGCACCGAGCGCTTGATCAGGCTGCCTTCCTCGTAAACCAGGGCAGGGGCCGTGGATTGCAGCGTCAGATTGCGGACGTTTTCCCAAAGCCGCATCAAATATTCGTAGTCGCGCTTGATCTCTGCCTTGGTGCGGCTTTCGCCTGCCGTACGCAGGATGACACCCATGCCTTGCGGCACTTCGAGATCGGCGACCACTTCCTTCAGCCGCTTGCGGTCCTGCGCATTGGTGATCTTGCGCGAAATACCGCCGCCGCGGGCCGTGTTCGGCATCAGCACCGAATAGCGGCCGGCCAACGACAGGTAGGTGGTCAGCGCTGCACCCTTGTTGCCGCGCTCTTCCTTGACGACCTGCACCAGCAGGATCTGCCGGCGCTTGATCACTTCCTGGATCTTGTACTGGCGACGGACCGGCTTGCGGCGGTTGCGCACTTCTTCCAGCGCGTCCTCGGCGCCGACCGATTCGACCTCGTGATCGTCCGGATGCGAGGATTGCACCTCTTCCAGCATGCCGCGATCATTGTCTTCGGAGGTTGCTTCGCCGCTTGTCTCGGCCCCGCTTGTCTCGGGCCCGCTTACCTCGACTTGCGGGACGGCTTCCGAGATTACGTCGGCATCGACGCTGGCAGCGATGGAACTCGAACCGCCTTCGGACGGCTCGGTCTCACCGCGATCGGCGGCTTCATCGCTCTGCCCGGCGGCACCCTCGCTCTGTCCGGCAATGTCGGACATGGTGTTGTCGTCAACGGCGTCCAGCTTTTCTGCGACGGCATCTTCGCCATTCTCGCCGTCGGCCGCGCCTGCCTCGCGCCTGTGCTCGCCGCGGTCGCGGCTCTTGCCGCCGCGCCGGCGTCCGCGCTTGCCACGGTCGCGGCTCTGGCGGTCCTCGCCTTCGGCGGCTTCCTCGTCCTCTTCGTCCTGGGCTTCCTGTGCTTCCGCACGCAGCAGCGCCTGACGGTCGGCGACCGGAATCTGGTAGTAGTCGGGGTGTATTTCACTGAAGGCGAGGAAACCATGACGGTTGCCGCCATATTCGACAAAGGCTGCCTGAAGGGAAGGTTCGACGCGCGTTACGCGGGCGAGATAGATGTTTCCTTTGAGCTGCTTCTTGTCCTGGGATTCAAAGTCGAATTCTTCAATACGGTTACCGCGAACGACGACAACGCGTGTTTCCTCCGGGTGGGAGGCGTCTATCAGCATTTTGTTGGGCATTATTTCGTTTCCTCCCGGCAGCCGTCGGCCGCAGCTTGCGAGGCAATGCCCGCTGCCGTGGACCTGGAACATGGGTGCCGGACAATTGAACGTCCGCCGGCCGCTGCCTGAGCGCCATGGCGGTGCCGCCCGCAGCCGTAGTGGCGCGGTTTGTTGCGGACCTTTCCATGATTGCGCTTGAAGCCATCGTCACCAGCAGAACCTTTTGAACCAAAGCCCGGGAAAAACCGGACCAGCTTGTTTGCTCATACAGAGCCGGCACGGGACAATCCCGGCCGTTTTGCTCACGCAGGCGATTCCCCCGCCACGGGAGCACGCCTGCGAAAATCGTCGCGATCACCGATGCCTTCTTCGCCTGAAGCGAAAGGAGCCGTCTTGCGTCTGACCTGTAGCAGGAAGCTGCGGAGGAGGACGGTTCCAGGATTGCAGTGATCCACCATCGCTTTTATGATTTGGCGGGTTGGAAGGCAACCCCGATTCCCGATGCCGGCAAAAAGCCGTTCCGCAGCGGAAGCCCCGGTCCCAAGCCTTCCATGAAAAGGCTTGGTTAACCTTCTCTGGATACCAATCGTTAATCGAGTTCGCGGTCTGCCGGCACTTTGACAAGCGACAGGGCACTTCGACAAGCGATCGGGCATGACGCCAAAACGGGAGCGATTGGTAGAAAGATGGGACTGGCAGGCTTCGCAGACAAGGGCCGTCATCATGGAGGCTGGTTCTTCCGTACCGTCTGCCTGCTGTCGCTGATCCTGGCTTGCCTGGTCTTTTCGCCGCTTTCGCGTGCTGCCGACGCACCGCTTGGTGCCACAAGCTACAAGATGGCCGGCGATGCCACCAAGATGCGCATCGTCATCAATTTCGACCGCGAGCCCGACATCAAATGGTTCCTGCTGCGCGGCCCCGATCGCCTGGTCATCGATCTGCCGGCCACGAGATTCGCCTTCAATGCCAAGGATGTGAAGCCGCGCGGCCTTGTCCGCGCCGTGCGTTACGGCGAACTCGGCGAGGGGAAATCGCGGCTGATTCTCACCGGCAAGGGACCGTTCGCCGTCGACAATCTCGACGTGCTCAAGAACGGTGACGGCAACGGCTACCGGATCGCCATCGACATGTCGGCGGCCTCGCAGCGGGAATTCGACGCAGCGCTCGCCAATCAGGCGCTGACCACCGGTTCGACGGTCTCCGCCGACAAGGCCGGCAGGGTCGGTACCGGGCCGGTCTCCAATCCGGGCCATCGTTTCACCGTCGTCGTCGATCCCGGCCATGGCGGCATCGACGGCGGTGCCGAGGGCCTGAACGGTACGGTCGAAAAGAACGTGACGCTCGCCTTTGCCATGGAACTGCGCGACAAGCTCGCCGCCAGCGGCAAATACGACGTGTTCCTGACGCGCGAAACGGACGAGTTCCTGCGGCTCGACGACCGCGTGCGCATTGCCCGCCAGCATGAGGCCGACCTGCTCATCTCGATCCATGCGGACACGATCAGCCTCAAGGGCATTCGCGGCGCAACCGTCTACACCGTGTCCGACAAGGCTTCCGATCCCGAGGCGCAGGCGCTTGCCGACCGTGAAAATCTTTCCGACCAGTTCGCCGGCATGGAGATCAAGGACGACAGCAAGGAAGTGACCGATATCCTGATCGACCTGATCCGCCGCGAGACGCATAATTTTTCGATGAGCTTCGCCCATACTCTCGTCGGCCAGCTTTCCACCAGCGTCGGTCTGATCAACAACCCGCAGCGTTCTGCCGGCTTCAAGGTGCTGAAGGCGCCGGACGTTCCATCCGTGCTGGTCGAACTCGGCTATCTGTCGAACGCCAAGGACGAAGCGCAGTTGCTCAGCGCCGATTGGCGCAACAAGGCGACCCAGAGCATAACCAACGCCGTTGCCCTGTTTGCTTCGGCCAAGAGCGGAACGGGGGCCGGAGGCTGAAATGTCCGCCGGCGCCCACAACCTGAAGCAGCGTTGCACGGCGACAACACCCTGTGCTTTTATTTCCGGCATTCGAAACCGAAATCCCGCGCTGCCGTATTTTGCCCACATGGTCGCGACATGGATTTTGCGATTACGGTTTGGGATCGTCCCGAAAGCTTGCGTGAAGGGCGGCTTCGTTTAGGAAATTCCCGAACCAAGGACTGGAGCGGGTATGATTCGTCTCATTGGCTATTTCTTCGGCATCGGCACGACGCTGGCCCTTTTGGTCGCGGCGGGCGTGGCGATCTATATCGGCCATTTGTCGAAGGACCTGCCCGATTACGAGGTGCTGGCCAAATACGAGCCGCCGGTGACGACCCGCATCCACGCGTCGGATGGCGCGCTGATGGCCGAATATGCGCGTGAGCGGCGGCTTTATCTGCCGATTCAGGCGATCCCGGATCGTGTCAAGGCGGCCTTCCTGTCGGCCGAGGACAAGAATTTTTACAATCACCCCGGCATCGACGTGACCGGCCTTGGCCGGGCCATTGTCGTCAACCTGCAGAATGTTGGTTCGGGAAAGCGCCAGGTCGGCGCCTCGACGATTACCCAGCAGGTGGCGAAGAACTTCCTGTTGTCTTCAGACCAGACCTACGAGCGCAAGATCAAGGAGATGATCCTCGCCTTCCGCATCGAGCAGGCCTACTCGAAGGATCGCATTCTCGAGCTCTATCTCAACGAGATTTTCTTCGGCTTCGGCGCCTATGGCGTCGCCGGTGCTGCGCTCACCTATTTCGACAAATCGGTGAACGAGCTCACCGTGGCCGAAGCCGCCTATCTCGCCTCCCTGCCGAAGGGGCCGAACAACTACCATCCCTTCAAGCATGCCGATCGCGCCTTGGAGCGCCGCAACTGGGTCATCGACCAGATGGTCGAGAACGGCTACGTCACGCATGAGGAAGGCGAGAAGGCCAAGGCCGAGCCGCTCGGCGTCACGCCGCGCCGCACCGGCAACTATCTCTTCGCCGGGGAGTATTTCACCGAGGAAGTGCGTCGCCAGATCATCGCGCGCTACGGCGAGAATGCGCTCTACGAAGGCGGCCTTTCCGTCCGCACGACGCTCGATCCGAAGATGCAGCTGATTGCCCGCAAGGCCATGCAGAACGGACTTATGAAGTTCGACACGCTGCGCGGCTACCGCGGGCCGGTCACGAGCATCGACGTTTCCGGCGACTGGGGTGTGCCGCTGGGCAACGTCAAGCGGTTAGAGGATGTGCCGGAATGGTCGCTCGCCGTCGTGCTCGACAGCTCGGCCACCGGCCTGTCCATCGGCCTGCAGCCGACGCGCCAGATCTCCGGCGAAATCGTCAAGGACCGCGTCGAAGGCACCGTCAGCAAGGAAGACATGAGCTTCGCCATGCGCCACGTCGTCGACGGCAGGACCGTCAAGGCGAAGTCGCCGGCCGACGTGCTGAAGCCGGGCGACGTGATTTTTGTGCAGAAGAACGACGGCTCGGACAACAGCTACAGCTTGCGCCAGGTTCCCGAAGTGGAAGGCGGCCTGATCGCCATGGATCCGCATACCGGACGCGTCCTGGCCATGGTCGGCGGTTTCTCCTACGCGCAGTCGGAGTTCAACCGGGCGACGCAGGCTATGCGCCAGCCGGGATCGTCGTTCAAGCCGATCGTCTATTCGGCCGCCCTCGACAATGGCTATACGCCCGCCTCCGTGATCATGGACGGGCCGATCACCATCCAGAGCGGCAACACGACCTGGACGCCCAAGAATTACGACGGAACGGTGGCCGGCCCGGCGACCTTGCGGTCCGGCATCGAGAAATCGCGCAACCTGATGACGGTGCGGCTTGCCAACGACATGGGCATGAAGCTGGTCGTGGAATATGCCGAGCGTTTCGGTGTCTACGATCACCTGGCGCCGTATCTGCCGATGGCGCTGGGATCCGGCGAGACGACGGTGATGCGCATGGTGTCGGCCTATTCGATCATGGCCAATGGCGGCAAGTCGATCAAGCCGTCGCTGATCGACCGCATCCAGGACCGCTACGGCAAGACCGTCTTCAGGCAGGACGAACGCGGCTGCTCGAACTGCAACGCCGCCGAGTGGCAGAACCAGCCAGAGCCGGAGCTGGTCGACAATTCCGAGCAGGTGCTCGATCCGATGACCGCCTACCAGATCACATCGATGATGGAGGGCGTCGTGCAACGCGGCACCGGCGCCACCATCAACGAGCTCGGCCGTCACATCGCCGGCAAGACCGGAACGACCAACGACGAAAAGGATGCCTGGTTCATCGGCTATACGCCGAACCTCGTTGTTGGCCTCTATATGGGCTACGATCAGCCGAAAGGCCTTGGCAAGGGCGCGACCGGCGGCGGCCTTGCCGCGCCGATCTTCAAGGATTTCATGCGCGTGGCGCTGGACGGCACGCCCAATGTCGACTTCAAGGTTCCGGACGGCATGAAGCTGATTGCGATCAATCGCAAGACCGGCATGCGAGCCAACGCGGGTGACGCCGGAACCATCATCGAAGCCTTCAAGCCGGGTACCGGTCCCGCCGACAGCTACTGGGTGATCGGCATGGGTGCGGACGGCTCCAACGCCACCGGCGGGGCGCTGTCGCCGCAGGCCAACCAGGCCATCCAGTCGGGCGGCGGCGGGCTCTACTGACAATCGCTACATCGGGTCGGGCCGGCTTGACGATGATGGTCGAGCCGGTCCATTCCGCTTTAACGGGGGCCGGTACATTACAGCGGCCGGCGCTTTACAGGAGACCGTGCCGTCCCTATGTATCGCGCCACCAAACCGCCATCCAGCAACAGGACAGAACAGCCAGCCATGCGCGCGGAAACGCAAAACATTGTCGACGAGATCAGGCAGGCGATCACCCTGCTGAGGAGGCATCTTTGACTGGGACCAAGCCATAAAGCGGCTTGAGTACCTGAACGTCCGTGCCGAGGATTCGAGCCTCTGGAACGAGCCGCTGGAAGCACAAAAGCTGATGCGCGAGCGTCAGGGCCTCGAGGAAGGCATTGCCGCCGTCAAAGGCCTCACCCAGGCCCTGGAAGACAATATCGGCCTGATCGAGCTTGGCGAGGAAGAGGGCGACGAGGGCGTCATCGCGGAGGCCGAAGCGGCGATCCGCTCGATGCGCGGCGAGGCCAAGGCGCGCCAGATCGAAACGCTGCTGTCGGGCGAGGCTGACGCCAACGATAGCTATCTGGAAGTCCATGCCGGCGCCGGCGGCACCGAAAGCCAGGACTGGGCCTCGATGCTTCTGCGCATGTATACGCGCTGGGCCGAGCGCCGGCGCTTCAAGGTCGAGGTGCTTGAAGTGCATGACGGCGAAGAAGCCGGCATCAAGTCGGCCACGCTGCTGATCAAGGGCCACAACGCCTATGGCTGGCTGAAGACGGAATCGGGCGTGCATCGTCTCGTGCGGATTTCGCCCTATGACAGCAATGCGCGCCGCCACACCTCCTTCGCCAGCGTCTGGGTCTATCCCGTCATCGACGATACGATCGACATCGACGTTTCCGAATCCGACGTCCGTATCGACACCTATCGGTCGTCGGGATCGGGCGGCCAGCACGTCAACACCACCGATTCGGCGGTGCGCATAACCCATCTCGCCACCGGCATCGCGGTTGCCTGCCAGGCCGAGCGCTCCCAGCACAAGAACAAGGCCAAGGCCTGGGAAATGCTGCGCTCGCGGCTTTACGAGGAAGAGCTGAAGAAGCGCGAAGCGGTGGCGAACGCCACCGAAGCGTCGAAGAGCGATATTGGCTGGGGCCACCAGATACGGTCCTACGTGCTGCAGCCCTATCAGCTGGTGAAAGATCTGCGCACCGGTGTCGAGAGCACCAGCCCGTCGAGCGTGCTCGACGGTGACCTCGACGATTTCATGGAAGCCTCACTGTCGCAGCGGATCGAAGGTGGCGCCGGCGAAACGGTGGCCGATATCGACTGAGGCCGCCGGGCACCAATCCGGCAGGAATGTGGGTTCATCACGCGAGAGTTACGGCCATCGCGCGAGAGTGACGAGCTCTCAATTTGCACTTACCTGTCGTTCTACAACTTTGTTTTTCATCGGATTTTTCAAAAATCGATTTCCGCTTTTGACGCGGATGCCGCGGGCCGCCGGTGCCAAGCCTGGAACCAGCGCGAGCCAAATCCCGTTATTGGCGATCCCGCTGCCGGGGTTGACCAGGTTTCGTCAATCAGGACGGCAGGTTGGTTCCGGCTGCAGAGGTCGGCGTTCGGTTGCGACAGCAATTGCTTGCGCCGACCAAGGAATCAGCCCAGCATTCATGCGCTGGGGAGGAAAAAAGCATTTATGGCCGGACGCGGCGTATCTGCGACCTGACGATCCGGCCACTGGGAAGACACGTTCCGGGAACGGGCAAGCGAAATGCTTGACAACCGTTGATAGGAACTGCGCTCATGCCTGCTCTCACAACCAGACCGGCCCCAGTCGCCCGCACGGCGCGCCGACTCCTGAATTCACTTGTCGCGGCAGTGGTTTTGATAGCTGCCGCCATTCCATTTGCGGCGCCTGCTCTGGCGCATGATGCCAGGCCGACCGCGGCCATGCCGCAAGGCTGGAGCTATCCCTTCTCCTGCTGCTCGGGCTATGATTGCCGCGAGGTCTCTCAGACATCGATCAGCGAACGTCCCGAGGGCTATGTCATCAAAGGAACCGGGGAAGTCGTGGCCTATAGCGACAAGCGGATCAAGAATTCGCCCGACGGCGAATATCATTGGTGCTCCGTTGCCGGTGCCAATGACGGAAAGACCATCTGCCTGTTCGTGCCGCCATCGTCCTATTAGCGCATGACGCCCGAAAGCTTGCCGACGGGCTGACCCGGGGGTGTGCGGCGGCTTTGGATCGATGAGCCTTCGGTCGGCACTCCAGCACTTTTAACCTGTGCATCGCAGGCTCACAGGTCGCTGACAGGCAGTTGTCAGGAGCGTTTCTTTATGCTGCCTTTGCTTACGGGCGGCATTGTGAGGGACCAATCCATGACGATCAAGGCAAGCTGCCACTGCAAGGCGACGACGTTCGAGGTCTCGCAAGCGCCGCAGACAGTGACGCGATGCACCTGTTCCTTCTGTTCGAAACGCGGTTCGTTGTGGGCCTATTACACCCCATCGCAATTCAGGCTCACCAGCCCGCCGGAGAATGTTTCGTTCTACCAGTGGGGATCGAAAACCATAAAACACGGCTTTTGCGCCACCTGCGGCTGTGGCACCTTCACCGAGACGCCGGACTGGTCGACAGGCGAGCCGAATTTCGACAATCCGAAGATCAGCGTGAACTCGCGGCTGTTCGACGATTTCGATCTCGACAAGGTCGAAGTGGTGGTCATCGACGGCAAGAATCTCTGGTAGCCGGTCGAATTGCGGTGGTCGCGCGAGCCGCTGCAGGCGTGTGGAATTGAGCCGGGGAAAGCCGCGGCAGCGGCTTTTGCTGGTCCGCTTTTCGCCGCATTTCATGTTACAAGTCGCTGGAAGGGCTGATGCGGTGCGCCGTTGCGCGGCCGTGGAATGGAGAGGGACCACCATATGAAAAAGATTGTGCTCGCCGTCGTGGCGACGGCTGTGCTCGTGAGCGCATGCACCACCGATCCCTACACCGGGGAACAGAAGGTTTCCAACACCGCTGCCGGCGCCGGTCTCGGTGCTTTGGCGGGTGCCGGGCTCGGCATGCTTGCCGGCGGTAACGACCGCCGCAACGCGCTGATCGGCGCGGGCATCGGCGCGCTTGCCGGCGGTGCCATCGGTGCCACCATGGACCAGAACGAGGCCGAACTGCGCCGACAGCTTCAGGGCACAGGCGTCAGCGTCACCCGCACCGGCGATCAGATCATCCTCAATATGCCGTCCGACATCACCTTCAACGTCGACCAGGACGCGGTGAAGGCCGGTTTCTATCCGGTGCTGAATTCGGTGGCCCTTGTGCTGAAAAAGTTCCGCCAGACCACCGTCGACGTGTTCGGCCACACCGACTCGACCGGCAGCGACGAGCACAATTTCGACCTGTCGCAGCGCCGTGCTTTGGCGGTCGCCAACTATCTGTCCGGACAGGGCGTCGATTCCCGCCGCTTCGCCGTCACCGGCTTCGGCAAGACACGTCCGATCGCCTCCAACGCGACCGCTGCCGGCCGGGCTCAGAACCGCCGCGTCGAGATCCAGCTGTCGCCGCTTACCTGAGGCAAGCGCACGAACCGGCCGCGGCCCCGCAAGGGGCCGCTCTAATGGCTATGTCGGCCCTCCGTCCGCCGGCATCCTTCGTTCGTGATGTCAGGACCGGGCCGGCTGATCGACAATCGCGGCAACGATCCGGCGCACGATCGGAAGCACAATCAGCAGACTGGGAAACGCGACAAGCCATGAAGCGCCCCATGCATAGCTCCAGGCCGCTATAAACCCGTTCGTCCAGCCTGCGCCGATTGCCGTCGAAACCGCCGAGACAATCGAGGACATCAGAATCGAAAGAACCAACGGCATCACCACCGCGCCGTAGGAGGGCGGCAGCTTTCTCAATTTGAAGGCTCGGTCCGGTGATGCTTGCATCGAAATCTCCCAATCAGAAAAAATGTGCGTCAGCGTTATTGTGAGGACGATCAGGCGGCATATGCCGTCTGCAGCGCCAATTCCTGAATGAAGCTTCGCAGCGAACGCGGCTCGCGGCCAAGCACGGCACGCAACGTCAGGCTGTTTCCGCCGAGGCCGTATTTGGCGTAGTGGCTGTGTACTTTGGCCAGCATCTGCAACTGCCGGTCGGTATAGGGAAGGCGGCCCTTCGCCGCCCAGTCCTGAAATGTCGGCTCGCCCGCCGAAACCGGCCGGCCAAGCGCTTCGCTCATCATGGCGACGACCTCTTCGCGGCTGTGCATACCGTCGGCGCACAGCTCGAGGGTCGCATAGGACAAACGCGCTTCGGTCAGTGCGATTGCCGCCACTTCAGCCACATCGCGATAGTCGACGCGGGCGAGCTTCGCCGTCCTTGGAAACGGCTCGGCGAAAACGCCGTGCTCGACGACGGACGGCCAGGCCGGCGCGATATTTTGCATGAAATTGGCCGGGTGCAGAATGGTGTACTCCATGTTCGTCGAATAGAGGGCAGCTTCAACGGGTACCTTGCTTGCATGGTTTTCCAGCCTCGTATTGGTCGGCTGGATCACCGACGAAAAGACGAACTTTCGAACGCCTGCTCGCGCCGCCGCCTCAACCATGGCAACCCCCATGGCGGCTTCGTCGGGAGCAAAGGCCGGTCCGATGTGAAAGAGACCGTCGACACCTTTCACGGCCTGCTCAAGGCTCCGATGGTTGCGCAGATCTCCGATCGCGATCTCGGATGCGCCGGCTTTCCGGGCTTTTTCGGCACTCGCGGCGTCACGAACAAGCGCTCGAACCCTGGCATTGCGGCGGACGAGTTCAGGCACCACCAAACCGGCAACGCGGCCTGCGGCGCCTACGACCAGGACCGTTGGACTGGGTGTTCGCATGACGATCTCCTTCCTTCGAGTCTGCCTTTCGGCCTGTGCAGGGAAGATAAAATCTAGCGAACTTCGTTACAATTGATCGATTTTGCGATAGGTTCTCCCGATTTTCGGTAGAAAGGAGCGATGAGCGATGAGCCGGATAGATGATTTCGAAGCCTTCATTGCCATTGTCGAGCATGGCAGTCTGACGGCTGCCGCACGCCGGCTGAACCGCTCACTGCAGTCGGTCAGCCGGTCCCTGGCGACATTGGAGGAATCAATCGGGGTCGAGCTTCTGCACAGGACGACACGCCGCTCGACGCCGAGCGAAGCCGGAGCGGCCTTTTTCCAGCGCATCAAACCCGCCGTCGAGGAAATTAACGAAGCCAGGCTTCAGGCGGCCAATCGACGGTCGGAGCCATGGGGCATCCTGCGTGTCAGTGCCCCGGTTCTGTTCGGCCCGGACTTCCTCGTGCCGGTCATCGCCGATTATATGCGGACATATCCCCGGGTCGAGGTTGACCTCCAGCTTTCCGATGAATTTGTCGATCTCGATGCCGAGCGCCTCGATTTGGCTGTCCGAATCGGCAATTTGCCGGATTCCAATTTACGTGCGAAGCGCCTGGGCGCGCTGCGGCGCGTGGTGTTCGGCGCACCTGCCTACTTCCAGCAACACGGCCGACCGGCCCATCCGCTCGAATTGCGTGAGCATCAATGCATCGTACGAACCGTCGACGGCCGCCCAGGCGAATGGATGTTTCAGATTGAAGGCAAGCCCCGGCCGGTGAAGGTCGCGGGTACCTTCCGGTCGAATTTGATGATATCGATCTATGCGGCCGCGGTTCACGGATTGGGTCTGGGCTACTCGCCGCTTTGGCAGGTAAAGCACCTGGTGGACGATGGCCGCCTGGAACTGGTTCTAACCGAATTCGAGCCGGTGCCGGTGCCGATACACGCCGTGTGGCCGGAAGGCAGGTCGTCCTCAGCCAAAGTTCGCGCTTTTCTGGACCTGCTGGCATCCCGCCTGGAACTCAGGGATCTTTAGCTACATAGCGAGCCTAGCGGCATACGGATCGCCGGCAGCACCAAAATCGACCGCCTCGCAGCAACGCCACAAGATTACCGAGAGCAGTACTTCTCAAAAGAGGGTGCTTCGCGCGTCGGCGGGGCCGCGCGCGAGCCGTGTCAGACCTTGGCGACGATCCGCATGAAGGCCGGCATGTCGTCGCCGAAGCCGACGGTCGCGTCATTGTCTTCCTGGCGCTGGCGGGCAGGGCGCTCGCGCTGCGGCCTGGTGTCGCCCCGTTCCGGCGCGCGCCGTTCGTTGCGATCGGGCGAAGCCTTGCGTTCAGGTGAAGCCTGGCGCTCGCTGTTTTCCGAGCGGATCGCCTCTTTGCGGGTACGCCGCTCGTCGATGTCGGCGACGGTGGCCTCGGCCACGACCGGCTGTTCTTCGCTAACTGCTTCCGGCGCTGCTTCTTCGCTGCGCCTGGCGTGGCGTTCACGCGGTTTGCGCTCGCCCCTGTCCTTGGCGTCGTCCTTGCGGCCGGCACGGCGTGGCGCACCGCGGCCACGGCGCGGGGCCTCATCCTCGCCGCCTTCGCTGGCAACGACCGTCGACAAATCGCCGTCATGCCACTCGATCTTCGTGCCGATCAGCCGCTCGATGGCGTCGATGTATTTGGTGTCCGACTTGGTCGCGATGGTGAAGGATTTGCCCGAGCGCCCGGCGCGGCCGGTACGGCCGATGCGGTGGACGTAATCCTCCGCGTGGATCGGCACGTCGTAATTGAAGACATGGCTGACATCGGGAATGTCGAGGCCGCGCGCCGCGACATCCGAAGCAACGAGGTAGCGCAGCTTGCCGTCACGGAAATTGGCCAGCATCTGCATGCGCGCGCGCTGGTCCATGTCGCCGTGCAGGGCGCCGGCGTCGAAGTCATATTTCAGCAGCGAGCGGAACAGCTCCGATACCTCGATCTTGCGGTTGCAGAAGATGATGGCGTTCTTCAGCTCGGCATCCTCGGCTTTCATCAGATTGCGCAGCGTCTCGCGCTTGTCCCAGGGTTTCGGGCCGGATTTCACCAGCCGCTGGGTGATGTTGGTGGCGGCCGATGCTGCCTTCGACACTTCGACGCGCACCGGTGCGTGCAGGAATTTCTCGGTGAGCTTGGTGATTTCCGGTGGCATCGTCGCCGAGAAGAACAGCGTCTGCCTGGTGAACGGAATCATCTCGCAGATACGCTCGATGTCGGGGATGAAGCCCATGTCGAGCATGCGGTCGGCCTCGTCGATGACGAGGATCTCGACGCCGTTGAGCAGGAGCTTGCCGCGCTCGCGATGGTCGAGCAGGCGGCCGGGGGTCGCGATCAGCACATCGGCGCCGCGCTCGAGCTTCTTGTCCTGCTCGTCGAAGGACACGCCGCCGATCAGCAGTGCGATGTTGAGCTTGTGGTTCTTGCCGTATTTGACGAAGTTTTCCTCGACCTGCGCGGCGAGCTCGCGCGTCGGCTCGAGGATCAGCGTGCGCGGCATGCGCGCGCGGGCGCGGCCCTTTTCCAGCCGGGTGAGCATCGGCAGGACGAAGGACGCCGTCTTGCCGGTGCCGGTCTGGGCAATGCCCAGCACGTCCTTGCCGAGCAAGGCGTGCGGGATAGCACCAGCCTGGATCGGCGTCGGCTCGGTGTAGCCGGCATCGGTAACTGCGGAAAGGACCTTCGGCGACAGGCCGAGGTCTGCGAAGGTCAACGCTTCTTGAGCGATCTGGGTGTCTGAGGACAAGTTTGGCTGTCTTTGGCTGGTTCGGGGGCGCAACATATGCAGTCGCGGCAAGCGCCGCGCGCCTGCAAGATCGGTACTGCAGGTAGGCGCAAGCCCACGATTTGTCAACACAAACGGGCGGCATTGGCGCGATTGTGAAGCCGTAAGCTTAATCGCGATGGTTACCGCTCGTCGATGGCCTGCTGTTCAGCAAGGCGAGATTCTCGCACCAGCGCAGGTGTTGCAGATCAGCAACGCCAGGGTGCATTCATTCTGACCACACGCCAAAGTATCATTTGAGATTTGAAATAACTCAGAAAACTAGCCACAAACGATTCATCCATTTTCTTGGCTAAGGGGGCCACATTATGAAGAAAGCTTTTCTCTCCGCTGCGTTTCTGGCAGCGGCCTTGACTCCGGCGATCGCGGCCGATGTCGTGGAGTTGCCGGTCGCATCAACGTATAACTGGACGGGCCTCTATCTAGGCGCACATGTCGGCGGTGGCAGCAGCAAAGTAGACTGGGAATATACTGGTGGCGGGACGGCTGATCATGATGGCAGCGGCGCCCTGGGCGGCGTCCAGGCCGGTTACAATTTCCAGAGCGGAAATATAGTCTATGGCGTCGAGGCGGACATCTCGGCCGCCCATATCGATGGCGGCACGGACTGTCCGAACCCCACCTTCTCTTGCGATTCCGATGTAAAGATGCTCGGATCGCTGCGTGGCCGAATTGGCTATGCGATGGATAGGCTGCTGATCTACGGTACCGGCGGTCTCGGCTTCGGCAGGGTTGAGATTAGCACAAGCGGTCCGATCGGGACCAACGGCACCTCGAAAACCAGAGCAGGCTGGACCCTGGGCGCGGGCCTGGAATATGCCTTTACCGATCACTGGTCGCTTAAGGGCGAATACAAATATTTCGATCTGGGCAAGAGCGATTATACAGTCGACACCGGCCTGAATGTCGAAGCAAAGGTCCGCATACACACCGGAGTCATCGGCTTGAATTACAAGTTCTGATCGCAACGATCGGCCGCCGCAACACTTGTGTTGTCAAATAGGAACCCGGCCTCGTGCCGGGTTTTTATTTGCACGGTCTGTTCAATACCTGAACTGTTCGGCGAGAATGCGCTCGTTCCACGAATGGTTGGGATCGAACAGCAGCGTCGCCGTTGCCGTCGGCGATTCCCTCACCGTGACCGTCGTCACCGCCTTGACCTCGGTGTGGTCGGCGGCGGCGTTCACCGGCCGCTTTTCCGGCTCCAGAATGTCGAAACGCACGATCGCCTTGTTGGAGAGCAGCGCGCCGCGCCAGCGGCGCGGACGAAACGGGCTGACCGGGGTCAGCGCCAGCAGCGGAGCGTCGAGCGGCAGGATCGGCCCGTGCGCCGACAGATTATATGCGGTCGAGCCGGCCGGCGTCGCAATCATCACGCCGTCGCAGTGCAATTCCTCCAGCCGCTCTTGCCCATCCACGGTGATGCGGATCTTGGCCGTCTGGTACGACTGGCGCCAAAGCGCGACCTCGTTGATCGCGAGCGCCGAAATCGTCTCGCCTTCGGCCGTCACCGCCTGCATCTCCAGCGGACGGATCGTTTCGGCAACGGCCGCCGCGATGCGCCCGGTCAAGCCGCTGGCGCGGTATTCGTTCATCAGAAAACCGATGGTGCCACGGTTCATGCCGTAGACCTTCTTTCCCGTGCTCATCGTCTCACGCAGGGTCTGCAGCAGAAAGCCGTCGCCGCCGAGCGCCACGACGATCCCGGCTTCTTCGACGGAGGCCTGGCCGTAACGCGCAGAGAGGCTTTCCAGCGCTGCATTGGCGTCGGCTGTACCGGATGAGACGAAGGCGAAACGGCTGGCGGTTTTGCTCATGGCTCTCAACGACAACCGATTGGCGACGACCGTCTGGCGACCGATTGGCGGCGACCGGTTGCTGGGCCGCGCCAGCGCCGGGTTAGCATGGGTGGGCATTTCTGCAAAGGGAGGGAGGTGCCTGGAGATGGCGACCAAACAAGCCGCACTCGCGCATCATGTCGGAGGACAAAATGATGTGATGGTTAAGACTCGCCTTAAACTCTCGTAAAGCCATATCGATCATGTTAGCCGGCAGCGGACGGGCGGCGTGGGGGCTAACCAGTCGAGGCCGATCTATTGCCGCTGGCACGCTTGATTATTGTCTTCCTGATGCTGGCAAGTTTTGCCCTGGCTTTCGCGGAACTGGTGCGCCAGGCGGAGGAAAAGAGCTTTAGACCCGAGCCCACGGCCTCGCGCTGCGGCGACGCGGCGGGGACACCCTGTCCGCAAAGGGCGCTTTGACGCCACAGCGCCAGTGCTTATCGGGCTTGCAACAGATGGCAGCCGGCCTGGCGCTTTTGCGCGAGATACTCGTCGACAAGCTGGCGATAGCGGACTTTGCCGAAGCTCGGGAAATGGCCGCCGTGCACGACCGAGACATCGAGATCGCGCATGCGCAGCAGCGTTTCGACATAATCGTCGATATCGGAGTGATAGACGTCGTCGATCAGCGGGCCGTCATAGATGATGTCGCCGGAAAACAGGATGCCCGTCCTGTTTTCGTAGAGCGCAATGCCGCCGGGTGAATGGCCGGGCGTGTGGATGACCTCGAAGGCACGGTCGCCGAGATCGACCATGTCGCCTTGCTCGAGCAACCGGCCGGCTGGTGCGGGCAGGATCTGGTAGCGCTTGGTGTCCCAGCCTTGCGGCATGCCGTCGAACATCTCGTCAGTGGCATAGCGGTCGGCAACCGTCCATTCGTTGCGTGGATCGGCGAGGATTTCGGCCTCGGCCGGGTGCACGCAGCGGTCGGGAAATTCGTGATGGCAGCCGATATGATCGAAATGGGTGTGACTGGCCACGCAGGTGAGCTTGCGCTCCGTGACCAGCGGCACGTGGCGGCGCAGGCTGAAATGGCCGAGGCCGGTATCGAACAGAAGATCGCGGTCGCGGCCGCGCACATGCCAGATGTTGCAGCGGAAGAACGGCTTGATCCACGGCTCGTGGATCAGCGTCACGCCATCGCCCATGCGGATACTTTCGTACCAGTCAGGAGCGTCGATGATTGGAAGCGTGCTCATGTTTGGTCCGCAAGCAGGATGATGTCGCCAGCATCGCACGATACCGCGACAACGTCGCCCGGCTGGACGGCCGATGCGGCCGCGACCTTGGCGATGAAGTGCAGCGCCGGGTCGGTCGTGGAGGTCCCCAGCACACGCTTGAAGCTGCCCTGGAAGACGACGTCGCTGACCTTGACCATGCCAAGCGCCACAGCACCGCCTGCAGCGCCGAGAACAAGATGCTCCGGGCGGATGGCCAGCGCAACGGCCAAGCCGGGCGGCAATGTGCCGGGCAGCGAGAGCGACCCAAGCTTCGTGGTGACGGCGATTTTGCCGCTCTTCGCCTCGGTCACCGTTCCCGATATCAGCGTGCTTTCGCCCATGAAAGTCGCGGAAAAGCGCGTCGCTGGCCGGGCATAGACGCGCTCGGGCGGTCCTTCGTCCTCGATGCGCCCGTCATTCATCACCACGCAATGATCGGCCAGCGCCATCGCCTCTTCCTGATCGTGAGTGACGTGGATGAAGGCGGTGCCGACGCGTTTCTGGATCGCCTTCAACTCGTCCTGCATCTGCCGGCGCAATTTCAGGTCGAGCGCGCCGAGCGGCTCGTCGAGCAACAGCACCGCCGGCTCGACCACCAGGGCGCGCGCCAGTGCCACGCGCTGCCGCTGACCGCCGGAAAGCTGGTGCGGCTTCTTGTCGAAGGCAGTGGCCAGCCCAACCAGCGCCAGCGCCTCGCGCGCCCTTGCTGCCCGGGTTGCGGCATCGACACCCCGCATGCGCAGGCCGAAGCCGACATTGCTGCCGACGCTCATATGCGGAAACAGCGCGTAGTCCTGGAACACGGTCGTCGTCGGCCGCTTCGCCGGTGGCACGGCAGTGCAGTCCTCGCCGCGGATCAGCACCTTGCCTTCGCTCGGCGTGACGAAGCCGCCGAGGATGGACAGAAGCGTCGTCTTGCCGGACCCGGACGGCCCGAGCAGGATCGTGTAGCTGCCAGGCTCGATCGTCAGCGAGACGTTCTTCAGCACGGTATGCTGGCCGAAGCGATGCGAGACGGAGCTTATATCGACCAGTGGCGCACTCATGCCGGCTTCCTCCGCAACAGCATCAGCTCGAACAATACCACCAGCACGATGGAGACGGCGAAGACCAGCGAGCCGACGGCGTTGGTCTTGGGATTGAGGCCGGAGCGCAGCAGGTTCCAGATCTCGACCGGCAGCGTCGTATCGAAGCGCGTCAACAGGAACGAGATGACGAATTCGTCCCAGGAGAAGGTCATCGACAGAAAGAAACCGGCGAAGATCGCCGGTGCCATGACAGGCACGGTGATCAGCAGCAGCACCTTCCATTCGGGCGCGCCGAGGTCGCGCGCGGCGCGCTCGATGTTGATCTGGTGGTCGCCCATCTGGCTGTAGACGATGGCAAAGCAGAGCGGCAGGTTGATCACCACGTGGCCGATGCCGGCGGCAATGAGCGACTTCGGCACGCCGGCCCAGTTGAACAGCACCAGCAGCCCCATGCCGATGATGAGATAGCTGACGGTCAGTGGCAAGGTGATCAGCCCGCGCATCAGGCCCGAGCCCGGCAAAGCGAAGCGCGCAAAACCCCAGGCGGAGAGAAAGCCCAACGTGACGGCGGCAGCCGAGGAGACGACCGCCACCAGCAGCGAATTGACCAGAGCCGAAGTCAGCCGCGTGTCGGCGAGCACGGCCTCGTACCAGCGCAGCGACGGTCCGGTGAAGGGCGGGATCGGAAACGACGTTGCCTGCAGCGAAAACAGCACCAGAACGATGACCGGTAGAAAGATGAAGCCGTAGATTGCGATGGCGTAAAGGCCGGAGACGAGGCGGATGAGCGCGCGCATGGTCAGGCCCGCTCGATCTTCAGCCAGCGGGAGCAGGCGAGATAGGCAATGGTGACCACCGCCATCAGGATGATCGACAACGCCGAAGCGAGCGGAAAGTCGCCGCGCCGGCCGATCTGCATCATGACGAGCTGCGGCATCAAAAGCTCGTTGTTGCCGCCGAGGATCTGCGGCGTGATGTAGTCGCCGATGCACAGCACGAAGGTGAGGAAGGCGCCGACCATGATACCGGGGAGCGTCAGCGGCAGAACGACATGCAGGAAAGTCCGAACCGGCCCGGCGCCGAGGTCGGCGGCGGCCTTGCGATAGCTGGGGCTGAGCTGCTTCAGATTGGCGAAGATCGTCAGCGTCAACAGCATGACGAAGAAATGCACGAAGCCGATGACGGTGGCCAGCCGCGTATTGGCGAGCTGCAGCGGTTCGCTGAACAGGCCGGAGCCGGTCAACGCATGGTTGACGACGCCGTTCTGCGCCAGCACCAGCAGCCACGAATAGGAGCGCACGACATAGGAGGTCCAGAACGGCAGCACTGCCAGCATCAGCGCCAGCCGCTGCCAGCGCTCCGGCACCTGCTCGGCCAGGATCCAGGCAAAAGGATAGGCGAGCAGCACGGAGATCACGGTGACGATCGCTGTGACCTGCAGCGAGTTCACCATCGCCTGCCAGTAGGACGGATTGGCAAAGAACTGGCTGTAGTTGGACAGCGTGAAGCCGCCGCCTTCATGTGCCGTCAGGCTGGATACCGCCATGGCGACGAAGGGCAGCACGAAGAACAGCAGCGTCCAGCCGAGCGCCGGCGTGACCAGCGCCCAGGGCAGGGCACGCCCACTGTTGACGGCGTTCACGACCGGCAGCCGGTCATTGCGCCTGCAGCATTTCGGTCCAGACGTCCTGCATCTTCTTGTCGAGGTCGGCGTTCGGCGCAGGATAGGACTGGGCGCGGGCGAGGAATTCCGGCTGCTCGTCAAAGCGCAGGATCTTCTTCTGCTCGTCGCTCAACGCCGCCTTGCTGTTGGCCGGCATGCCCCAATAGCAGGACGAGGTGGCGAGCCGCGCCTGGCCTTCGGGGCTCATAATGTGCTGGATGAATTTAAGCGCCAGCTCCTTGTTCTTGGAATCCTTGAACATTGCCAGCGACTGCGACCACAGCACGGCGCCTTCTTTCGGGATAGAGAAGTCCAGGGCAGGGTTTTCCTTGGCCAGCCCCGCCGTCACCCATTCGCCGCCGCCGACCAGAATGTCGACCTCGCCGGTCGCCAGCGCCGTCTGGCTGGCGGTCACTTCGCCGACCAGCTTGGCGTTGGCCTTCATTTTGAGCAACTCTTCCTTGATGGCGGGAAGGTCGGCTTCGGTCAGGTCGGCGGTCTTTTTGCCGATCGCCAGTGCGGCCATGCCGATGACCGGCAGGTAATAATCGTAGATGGCGATCTTGCCCTTGTATTTGTCGCCGGTCAGCGCCGCCATCGTCTGCATGTCGGCCGGGTCGACCTTAGTCTTGTTGTAGCCGATCGTGTTGTAGCCGAACTTTTCGGTGATGCCGTAACGCTTGCCGTCAACGACGGTGGAGCTGTCCATCTTCACCTGCGGAAACAGATCGGCCAGCGGCAGCTTGTCTTCCGGCAGCGGCTCGAACAGGCCTTTTTCGACGCCGCGCGGTATGTCGATGCTGTCGATCACCATCACGTCCCAGTCGCCGGGCTGCGATTGTTCGACGATCGCCAGGCCGGCGCCCGTGCCTTCAAACTCCTTGACATTGACCTTGACGCCGTTCGCTTCCTCGAACGGCTGCAGCAGCGCCGGATCGGCGTGATCGCACCAGATCAGCGCGTTGAGATCCTGCGCCTGAGCGAGGCTGCCCGCCGCCAGCAGCAGTGCTGCCGCGGCACACGCGCCTTGGAGATGGCTCTTCAGAACGGAAAGCGGATTCCTGACGGTTGGATTGGGGGTCTTTGGATTGACGGACATCGAGTGTTCTCCCTTGCCTTTTTGGCTTGTAGAAAAAATTGAACCAATTCTAGAATTGAGTCAATTCTGATTTTGTGGCAAACAGCCGTTATGAGCGGATTGCGGGCAAGGCAGAAGGCGGATCGGCACCGCCGCATCATCGAGGCGGCGGCGGCGCTTTTCCGCGATGCCGGTTATGAAGGCGCCAAGATCGAGACCATCGCGGCGCAGGCCGAAGTCTCGGTCGGCACCATCTACAATTACTACCAGAACAAGGGCGACATCCTCGGCGCCATCGTCTCGATGGAGGTCAATGAGGTGCTGAATGCCGGGCGCGGCGTCGTCGCCAACCCGCCGGCCAATGTCGGCGACGCTCTCGATACGCTGCTCGGCATCTATATCGAGCACTCGCTGCATTATCTCAGCAAGGAGATGTGGCGGCAGGCGATGGCGATCTCGACGCAGCTGCCCGACAGCCCGTTCGGCCAGGCTTATACCGGGCTGGACCGCGCCCTGACCGAGCAGATCCGCGCGCTGATCGTCCGCCTGCAGGCGCTCGGGCTGGTGCGTCGCGACATCGACGGGCCGGCACTCGGCGAACTCATCTTCAACAACATGAACATGATGTTCATCGAATTCGTGAAGCGCGAGGAGGCGAGGATTGCCGAGTTGCGGGCGGCGATACGACGGCAGAACCGGATTTTGGTGGCGGCGATCGGAGTGTAAGAAGATCAAGGGCGAGTTGAGCCTGCAACACAAATCGCCGCAGCCGGAGCATCGCCTACCGGTTGATCAGCCATAGAATGGCCGAGAGCACGATGCTGACCAGTATCCCCGTGGTGATAGGGACATAAAGCCTGAAGTTCTCACGCTCGATCACGATATCGCCGGGCAGCCTGCCAAGGCCGGTCCGAGCCAACCAAGGCCACAGCAGGCCTAAGGCGACTATGCTGAGACCAACGACGATCAGAGTTCGCGACATGGCAGCATCCAGCCGACAAAAATGCCGGGCGCCCAATATGGACCCCGATCATCCGGCTACTAGGCCTGCTCGAGCGAGGATTTCAGGAGCCGGCGTGACATGCCCGTGCGGCTTGCAGTAGTCCGGGTCGATCGCGCGATAGCCGAGCAGATGGCCGAGTGGCGCCAGGATCGCCAGCGCCACTCGCTGAATCGCAGGTGGCGGGTGCGTGAAGACGATCACGTCGGCAAATTCCCTGGCGATGACTGCTGCCTGAAGCGGCGAAGGTCTACCTTTTCTGTCCACCTTGCCGGCATTGGCCAGGCCGAAGAGCATGCCGATCAGCAGCTCGAAACGGTTCGGGTCGACATTGTCCGCACCTGGCGCCCGGTCGACTTCGACCAGGACATGCGCTTCTTCGGTTTTGCTGCTGTTCCACCAATCATGTGCGACGCCTGCTTCGACCGTGGCGGATTGGCCAGGCTCCAGGGACAAAGTCTTCCCGGCGATGCAAGCGTCGAGACGGCCACGGAGGACGGTAAACCGTTCCGTCAGGTTCGGGTGGAAGTGCTCGCCCACCACTGCGGCTCCCGGCCGGGCGGTCAGATGAGCGATGCCAGGTCCCTGGCCGCGGTCTTCTGTGCCACGCAGGATGACGGCATATTCGCCGGTCACCTTGTTCTCGTAGACATCTCCACAGTGTGACATGGATCAGCTCCGGGTTCAGAGCACCGGTGTCCAGCAACTTTATCGTCAACCGATTGATCGTTCAACGACGCTCGAACAGGCGATTGCGGAAACACCAGCTGCCGGCTCTTCGGCGACGCGGGCGATCAGCGCTCTATCGAACATGCTTGGGCGGCCGCGCACGCGGAAACGGCACGACCGTCAGTGGCGCCTTGCGGAATTCCGCGATGGCTATTTCTTCAATCAGCGCGTCGAGGACCTCGTTGACGCGTCGGCTCGTTTCATCTGCGCCGCAGAGGCGGTTTTGTGCGCACTCCAAAAGCTCGCGCGCCGCGGCGAAATCACTTCGCATGACAACACCCGTTGGTTTGGCCCGCCACGGGGCATTGTCGGCGCGCTTAATTGAGCGAGTGCTAATATACACAGGGGCAATTTAATCGAATGCTGTTAAATGGCCGGAGCCGGAGAGGGGCCGAAATGATGGCTGTAAGGGCTAGGCACTAATGGGCTCGGCGTCTCTTGGTATGAGATGCCAAAGCGCAATCTGGCGTCAGATTAAGCCGGCAATTTCACGCGACGTTTGTGGTTCCCGACGGGGACGGAACGCGTGGCCCTAAAACGTTCTTGGGCGGCTAAGATATTCTCTGGCGGCGGCAATCTGGCGCCGGTGCTCGCGCAGGAAGGCTGCGCCGAAACAAATGGCGAAGGCCAGTACGGAAAGGCTTGTCGTTGCTCTTGATGTTGGATCGGGGTCGGGACTTGTCAGCAAACGAAAACCGAACGCGAAGGCGAAGACGATAAGGCCGCCAAACATCCCGTTGATGAAGGGGGCGGTCGTGCGTTTCTGCTCCAACGGAAACTCCCATGGTTTCCGATGCAGTTATATGCGTTTGAATTGATGTGCCACCGCTCTTGACGGCCCGACCCTGTGGAAATCGGGGATGACCTGACGTCGATGCCCTTGAAGGCGGGAATCTAGAATACTGCATGGGGTCTATAACGCCAAGGACGCCAAGGGTTCATTCCATTTTGGCGAATAACGTCACATGGATGTTCGGACCTCAACGACACCAGCCGGCTGCGACAGCTTCTCCTCCAGGTATGAGCAGCAAACATTCAAAGAGCCGCTGGTACTGCTCAGCAAACGTGAATTCCTTGTAGTTTCAACAACTAACGATTGCCAAGACGCAAATGGGTGCGAGCAGGGGAATGGCAGGGGCAAAGTGCCGTCCAATGCACGTCCGTAAATCTGCTGTGAGAACTACCATCCGGGGCCGCCGCCACCGGCTTTATCGGACAGCAGTTTCACCGCCTCGCGCTCTTGTTGGTAAGCCAGAATTGCGTTGCGAGCCCCCAAGATAGCGGCAATCAACTCTTTCGTTTCGCCATCACCATCGGCCCCGTTGTCTTCCGTGTTTTCATCTGGCGGGGGAGGAGCGACGAAATCAATTTCTCCCCCGCTCTCTCCAAACCGGAGTAGTTTCTGAATGGCTTTGCCCAACGCGTTGGTTTTGTCCCCATCGACAGCGCCCGGCACCATGGCCGCAATCTGCGCCTCGATGCGCTTTTCGGCTCCTGCTCTCGCTTCGTTCCGGAGCCTATCAAATTCGGCTTCCATAGTTTTCGTCAGGATTTTTTGCTGTCGCAAGTTTTCCAGTGCTGCTTGAAGCGATAGCACCTCCTTGGCGGTGCTAGTGATGTGCTTCGCGATAGTCGCGAGAAGTCTGCTCAGAGCATACGTAACAGACAGGACCAGAATTACCGAACCCGTCGAGGCACCGATCACCTTGGCGTCTTCGGGTGCCTCTCCGCTCATCATCGCAACCCCGCGAACGATCTGATACCATTCGTCCGCCGACGTCTTCCAGTCCTTAATATTTCGGATTGACGCGTCATTTCGAAAGCCAATTCGAACCGTTATCCGTCCGTCCTCGTCGGATAGTTTTTCACGGTCAAGACCAAGCTGGTCGACGGCGGTCGCATATCCACTGAGCTTTTGACCTGCAGCGTTGATTGCTTCGATTGCATCGGCGACGTTTTGATTGGTCGTCGCGGGATCGTAGGCTTCGGCCCTCACTATGCTTCCGATCCACCGCGCTCCCTCAGGCCCTACCAACTCCTGCACTTTTAAGTCGCGCAAGAGCGCTAACTGCTGAAGGGACAACTGACCAATCGCCATCTCATTTAGGAATTGCACAAGTGCCGACAAGGGAGCCTCAATCGGTACTTTGCTCGGCTGACTAGCGTTGTTGCTGGTCGCGTTGTGCAGTTCGGTGTAAAGAGTCCTCAAGGGCTTAAGGTACGTTTTGTACCAACTCGCCAAATCATAAAGTTCGAATATGTTCACGAAGCCCCCATTCCGATTTCTTATTCACGTATAGCGGCATTTCTACATTGCCGGCTAGCGAGATCAACCGTCGTCCAAAGTCCAGCCTATATCAAAGATCGAAACCGATTGCAGGCGACCCGCCCGTTGCCCTAGTTCACTGCTTGAAAATAATTGTCTTCGCGAAAGACCTACGTCTTGGCAAAACAAACAAATAAAATTGATCCCGCGCTAGCGCTTCCAACGTTGAGAAGGCTTCTCTCCGAAACTGACGACGCGCACTTTTTGTGCATGATTTGGGCTGTCCACGCCATTCAAGACGGACGAAATAGCGGGGCCGCAAAATTTTTGAACTACCCGAAAGAGGCTGCTACACAAGATTTGGGCTCAACATACATGGCATTCCCTTGGGACCTTGAGACGCTCATCACTCTAGATTTTAATACTCCCAAAATCAGAATGCCAACTCGACCGTTGAACACACGTGAATTCAACACGGTCGCAGACATTGTAAACCTGCTTCGCTCAGTCGAAGACGACGAGACGCCGGGCAGGGTGGATGAAACCAACGTATTAATGGAGGTTCATCGCATTGGTCATAGGCAATTTGGTTGGCAACGGAGATTTGCTAGCGTTTCCGACATTTACCGGTACATATTCATTTACGGGCAGGGAGAGTGTGCCGATTACTTCGAAAAGATCTACTGTGTGACCATCGCTGACTTCTTTGCAGTTGCTTTCAGTTATTTCGCACATTTGATGCGGGGTCCATGGAGCCCACCAATTCATGACTTAAGTTTCTTGGGGATTTCGTCGGATGCAGTCGAAAAGAGTCTCAAACTCCTTTCCGCAGACATCTGGTCCGCTCGGCATGAATCGCGCCAACTTTTGAGTAAGTTCGAGGCCAGCGCCCGTTCAATTTTGCCTGTTATCTACCAACCTAGCCACCTGCGCATCAAACCTATCATCCGCCGGGATTTAGGCCTCCGGCAGCAATATATCGCGCCGCTGCCAGCGCTTATCATCCTGCGGGCCACTGTGGGCCTGTACTATGATCTCCAAGGCGGAGGCACCACTATTACCAACGAAGCTACGAAACGGTTCGAGGATTATGCCCGCCGATCGATCAGTGCGCATTGCCCAGGATTCGAATGCGCGCCGGCAGTGAAATACAGATACAAAAAGAACCCGGTCGAGACACCGGACATCCTTTTGATGCAGGCCGGGCGCATCGTCGCTGTCTTTGAATGCAAGGCCACTAAACTTACCTTTGAAGCTCAGTACGCCGACGATCCTGTAGAAAGCGCTAACGACGGCTATGCGCAGATCGCGAAGGCGATTTTTCAACTTTGGCGATTCTTTTCACATGTCCGACGAGGGATTATCAAATTCGACATCGATGCCGATGCTCCAGCGGTGGTTCTCACCATGGACGCGTGGACCCAGATGTCACGCCCACTCCGTGACCGGTTAATCACTGAGGCGAGGAAAATCTCTTATGAGAAAGAGCCTGATATGACCGATGAAGACAGGAGACATCCGATCTTTTGTCCCATCAGAGAGCTAGACGTTATGCTTACGCTCTCAAACGAAGAGCAACTGCTCGCAGCCTTCAGGGCTGGATGCGAACCATATTATCAAGGTTGGAGCATCGCCCAGGTGCGAGCAGACGCTGTGCCGACGCTCAAAGGGACAAAAAAATATGCGTTCGATCCGAGTGAACTGCTACCTTGGTGGGCAAAGAAGCTGGATGGTGCTGCTTGAAGGGGTAATCCGCCAGCCAAGAGGTAGTCGACTTTTACCCCTGACATTACCCGCAACTGCGTTTAGTGGCACCAATCAGATATCGGGACGTATCTAAGTAATTGCGCGGCCTGAGACATAGGTGACGTTTTGTACCGGACACATGGGTAACACTTTTGGCTTTTGGCCGGAGGTGTTGATGCCGTGGAGAGAGTGTTCGGTGATG